>NZ_JBRRDR010000004.1:0-169645 GCF_056759755.1 Stenotrophomonas sp. STEN046 | reverse complement strand
GCAGCGCTTCCGCGACGCACGCGGTCGCGAGCGGTTCGCCGCACAGGAGAACCGCGATGCGGCACGCGCAGAGCGTGCGCGCCTGCAGGCCGTGCTGGAAGCCAGCGATTGCCCGGTCCCGCAGTAGCAGCCCGCCGGGCATGGCCCGGCGCTACCGGGTTGGTTGGCGTGGCGTCGGGCAGGTATGGGGTTGGTTGGGGTAGCGCCGGGCCATGCCCGGCGGCGCGTCCGCTCAGAACCCGTAGCGCAGGAAGCCGCCGTCCACGGCGATGCATTCCCCGGTGACATAACTTGATGCCGGCAGGCACAGGAAACCGACCGCCGAGGCAACTTCCTCCGGCTCACCGATGCGGCGCATCGGCGTGCGTGCAATCACTTCCTCGTAATAGTCCGCATCGGACAGCGGACCGGACGTGCGGCGGGTGCGGATGTACCACGGCGCCACTGCGTTCACGCGGATGCCATCCTCGGCCCATTCCACGGCCAGGTTGCGGGTCATCTGGTGCATTGCCGCCTTGGTCATGCCATAGACCACGCCGCTGCGCACATGCGTCAGGCCAGACACACTGCCGACATTGACGATGGCCGAGGAGGCGTGGCGCGCCAGCAACGGATGCGCATAGCGCGACAGCTCGAACGCCGAAAACAGGTTGGTTTCGAAAATGCCGCGCCACTCGTCCTCGGAATATTCGGTGGCCGGCTTGGTGATGTTGCCGCCGGCGTTGTTGACAAGGATGTGCAGGCCATCGGCATGGTCCTCCACCCAGTCCAGGATCTGACGGCGATCTTCGTCATCGGACACATCGGCGGCCAGCGCGTGCACCTGGTGCTGCGGATACACGTCCAGCAGTTCGTCGCGCGCGGTCTCCAGCATGTCCAGGTCGCGACCGACTATCATCAAATCGGCACCTAGGCCGGCCAGTTCATGCGCGATCGCCAGGCCGATGCCGGCGCTGGCGCCGGTGATCAGGGCAGTCTGCCCGTCCAGGCGCCACCGTTGCTGGGTCATATGTCCTCCGGGGCCGCGCCCACTGTGTTTCGATGCCGCAAGGATACGCGCTCACGGGCGCGGCCTGCCCGGGATGCGACACTGGCCGCACGCCCATCGAGGAACGTTGCCATGCGCCTGCTGATTCCCCTTGTGATGTCAGCCGCCCTGCTGGCCGGATGCCAGCGCCCCGCCCCGCCCGATCCGCAGAAGCCGCCCGAACCGCAGGCGCTGGCCCGGTCGGTTGCACAGCCGCTGGACCGCGCCAAGGGCGTGCAGAAAACCATGGACGAGGCGAACGAACGCGAGCGCAAGGCAGAAGCCGACGCGACACAATGACCGGCGCTGCGCAACGAAAACGCCCGGCCAAGGCCGGGCGTTCTGCTTTCCAGTAGATCCACGCCCTGCGTGGATGATGCTTGCGGTCAGAACCCGCAGAAGCAGTAAGCCAGCGACTTCACCGGCGCACCATTGCCCTTCTCGCGCGCGGCGTTCTCGACGAAGCGCAGCTGGGTGTCGACTTCCGGCATCGTGCGCGCCAGCATCATCCGGCCCACGCCGGAATCGGCCAGCATCCACGCACCGGCATGGCTGCCGGCAAAACCACTGACGAACTGCGCGAACGGCGTTGCCGCCTTCTCGATGTAGCGCACCCGGTACTTTTCGGTGGCGCCCAGCTTGGCGCGACCGGCGGCATCGGCGACGGCATCCTTCAGGCCACCGAAGGCATCGACCAGACCGCGTTCCTTGGCCTGCGCACCACTCCACACGCGGCCACGCGCCACTTCGTCGATGGCTTCCACCGGCTTCTTGCGGGCCTCGGCCACGCGACCGGTGAAATCGGCATAGCCCTTGTTGATCACCGACTGGATGACCTGGCCCACGGCCGGATCCATCGGGCGGGTGACATCGAACGCACCGGCGAAGCGGGTGGTGCCCACGCCATCGGTGTGCACGCCGAACTTGTCCAGCGCACGGCTGAAGTTGGGGATCATGCCGAAGATGCCGATCGAACCGGTGATGGTCGACGGGTCGGCATAGATGCGATCGGCGTTCATGCTGATCCAGTAGCCACCGGAAGCCGCCAGGTCACCCATCGACACCACCACCGGCTTGCCTGCGGCCTGCAGGGCCACCACTTCGCGACGGATCTGCTCGGAGGCGTACACCTCGCCACCGGGCGAATCCACGCGCAGCACGACCGCCTTGACGTCGTTGTCGTCGCGCGCGGCGCGCAGCAGGGCCGACGTCGATTCACCACCAATACGGCCGGCCGGCAGATCGCCGCCGCTGATCTCGCCGGACGCCACCACCACCGCGACCTGCGGACGCGAGTCGACCGGGTTGCGGCGTGCATCGAGCTGGGCCAGGTAGCCGCCGAAATCGATGCTGCGGAAGCCACCCTCGGCGTCTTCATCGGCCACGCCGCGGTCGATCATCAGATCCTCGAATTCCTCGCGGGTCTTCAGTGCGGTCACCAGCTTCTGCTGCAGGGCGAACTTGGCCAGGTCGCCACCGGCAGCGGCTACGCCTTCGGGCAGGGTGTCGATGCCAGCGGCCAGCTGTGCCGGATCCAGGCGACGCGCCTTGGCGATGTCACCCAGGTAACGCTGCCACACGTCGTTCATCCAGAACAGGTCGGCTTCCTTGGATGCCGGCGACGCTGCGTCCAGCACGTACGGTTCGGCCGCCGACTTGTACTCGCCCACCTTGAACAGGTGCACGTCCACGCCGAGCTTGTCCTGCAGGCCGGTGCGGAAGTACTGGCGATAGCGGCCGAGGCCTTCCAGCACCACCGAGCCCATCGGGTCCAGGTAGACCTCATCGGCCTGTGCGGCCAGCAGGTACTGCGACTGGCCCATGCTCTCGCTGAAGGCGACCAGCTGCTTGCCCGAAGCGCGCAGTTCCTGCAGCGCGGCGGCCACTTCCCGCAGCGAAGCGAAGCCGGACGGCTGCAGCTTGTCCAGCTCCAGCACCACCCGCTCGATCTTCTTGTCTTCGCGCGCGGTCTCGATCACCCGGATCAGGTCGCGCAGCTGCACTTCCTCGGCACCGTTGTCACCCACGGCCTTGGCCAGCGCGCGGCTGACCGGATCGGCGCTGTACTGCTCGACCAGGCGGCCTTCGGGCGCGATCACCAGGGTGGTGCGGTCCTGCAGCGACTTGCTGGCACCGGCGCCCATGCCCGCAGCGACGATGAACATCACCAGCACCAGCAGCAACAGGCCGAAGAACACCAGGTTGAGGATCAACCGGCGGGTGAAATTCATCACGTCCCACAGCCCGATGAAGAAGCTGGCGACAGGGTTGCGGTTCGCCGGGGGCAGCGGCGGCACGGGTTGGTTCATGGAGCACTCCGGATGGCTTCTTGCCGTGGTACCAGCATAGCCGGTGCCGTGTGAGGCGGCATCGGACACAAGTCAGGGGATCGCCGGTCACGGTTGCCCGCGACCGGGGGTGAAGTCAGGCCAGCGTGGACTGGCCGATGCGTCTGCTGCTGCGGCTCAGCCGCCAGCCCATCAGGATGGCCGCGGCGGTCAGGCCGACGATCAGGCCGATCCACATGCCCTGCGGACCCATGCCCAGGCCCAGGCCGAGACCGGCCCCCAGCGGCATGCCCAGGCCCCAATAGGCGAACATGGCGATGAACATCGGCACCCGGGTGTCCTTCAGGCCGCGCAGCGCGCCGGCCGACAGCACCTGGATGCCATCGGGGAACTGGAAGGTGGCCGCATACAACAGCAGGGTCGAAGCCAGCCCGGCCACCGCCAGGTCGTTGGTATAGACACCGACAATGGCATCGTGGCCGAACAGCAGCGCTGCCGCCGACAGGGTCTGCGTGCCCATGATGATGGCGTAGCCGGCCCAGGCCGCACGGCGCACGCCGAAACCATCGCCACGGCCCACCGCATGGCCGACACGCACGGTGGTGGCCTCGGCAACGCCCATCGGGATCATGAAGCACAGCTGCGCCACGTTGATCGCGATCTGGTGCGCGGCTGCTTCATTGGCGCCCAGGCGGCCGATCAGCAGCGCGGTAACGATGAACAACCCGCCTTCCATCAGCACGGTGATACCGATCGGCAGGCCGGTACGCAGCAGGTCCCAGATGGCCGACCAGCGCGGGCCCTCGAAGTGCGAGAACAGCTGCAGGTGGGCAAAGCGCTTGGTGAACCACAGGTAGGTGCCGAAGGCAATCGCCTGCAGCCACATCATCACCGCCGAGGCGATACCCAGGCCCTCGGCACCCATTTCCGGGAAACCGAGCTTGCCGTTGGCCAGCACGTAGCCCATCGGCGCCAGCACCAGCAGGCCACCGAAACCGAGCAGCATGGTCGGCAGCGTCCAGTGCATGCCCTCGCTCAGATAGCGCATGCAGAAGTACAGGGTCAGCGCCGGGCCGCCCCAGCGCACCGCATGCAGGAACGCGGTGGCGCCGGGCACGATGTCCGGCGCGATGCCGAAGGCCGGCAACAGCGGCGGCACCACGGTGAGGAAAGTGAACATGATCAGGCCCAGCCCCAGCGCCAGCCACAGCGCCTGCCGGAACAGCGGGCCGATCTCGCGTTCGCGCCCGGCGCCATGCAGCTGCGAGACCGATGCGGTGAGCGAGATCAGGGTGCCGATCGGGATCAGCATCGGCAGCCACAGCAGCGCGGTGCCGATGGTCACTGCGGCCAGCGTGGACGTTGCATGGTGGCCGGCAATGACGTTGTCGACGAAGGAGATCAGGCCGGTGGAGACATGCCCGAGCACAAGCGGCAGGGCAAGCAGACCGGTAGCGCCGACTTCCTTGCTGAAGCCGGGCGTGGAGGTTGCAGTAGACATAAGGTGCTTGACGCGAACTACGGTTGCGCGCGAAGGGCACAGGCACCGGGTTGCGGCCGGTCATCTTACGCGCGCTGGCCCGTCATTCCCATGACTGCCCCATAAAGGGGACGGCGGGGATCAAGTGGTATCCGGCACAGCCGGGCCGGAAGGGACTTGATCCCCTCCGTCTCCTTTTCGCTTACTGGCCGGCCTGGCGCTTGAGCCAGGTGTCACGCTCGGCCGCAGGCACCGCCAGGAATGCGCTGCGCACGCTGTCACGCTGCTGGGGCGGGGTGCGCTGGGAGACCAGGGCCAGCTGCGTCAGCTGCGCCGGGCTGAGCTGGCGCAGGACGGCCAACGCAGCGTCGCGCTGCTCAGGCGGCACGAAGCCGAACAGGCCATGCAGCTTGGGGAACTCAGCACCCAGCTGCGGACCCAACCGCCAGCCTTCACGGAACGCCTGGTCCTGCGCGAGGAACTGCGTGCGCAGGCGCTGCTGCTGGTCAGCCGGCAGGGCGGCAAAGCGCGCAGCCGCCTGACGGATGCGCTCACGCTCGCCTTCGGGCAGCGCTTTCCATGCCGCGTAGTCCGCGCGACGCTGGCGCTGTTGTGCCGGCGCCATCTGGGCGAAGGCAGCAGGCATGCCCGCAACATCCGTCGACGGTGTCGCCGGCGACGGCAAGGGCACGTTCAACGACGGCGGGGCGGCGGCCAAGCTCAGTGGCAGGGCCAGCAGCAGGGTGGCAAGAACGGGCTTATTCATCGGCTGCAGAGGTTTCCAGCGCGGCACCTACCGGCTCGGGGTGGGTCGGCTTGGGTTGGGATTCGTCCACGGGCAGCGGACCGCCCGCTGCGCTCCACGCGTGCATGTCCCCTTCGGCCAGCAACGGGTAATCGCGGTCGGCCAGCATGGCGGCATCGTCGGCGGCCAGCGCATCGGTACCGGCGGCAGGGCGGACATCGGTGGCCGGCAATGCTTCCACCGTGACCGGTCCCGCCTCGCCCACCACACCTTCGGGCAGTGGCGCGTCGCTGCCCAGGCGCTGGCCCTGCCAATGGCGCCAACCCAGCGCAGCGGCCAGCAGCACCACCACGGTGATCAACAGGATGACCGGGCCACGCCAGCGTGGCTTGGCATTGGGACGCCGCCGCTTACCCGCCGGAGCGGCGCGCTCATCGCGCTGCGGCGCACGCCAGCCCGGCGCCGGCGCTTGGCTGTTGGATGCTGGTGCAGCCGGTTGCTGCAGCTGCTGCAGGCGCTTGGCCGGCAGATCGCGGATGCGCAGCTGCACCTGTTCGGCCAGCGCGCGCCAGGCCGCGGCATCGGGCTGGCCATGGGCATCGCGGGGACAGGCTGCGGCCAGCAACCGCTGGTAGCCGTCCTCGTCGACATCCAGCACGCGGGTGGTGATGCCCTCGTCCAGGCTGCCACCGACCCGCAGCAGCAGCGCCAGCCGCGGCATCGGCTCCATCGCGCCCAGTGCGGCCAGGGCCGGCGGCCACTGCCCGGCCGCGGGCTCGCGCAGCGCCTGCCGCTGGCCCAGCAGTGTCCAGAAGCGGCCCGGCCACTGCGCCATGGGAAGGTCGCTGGCAACCGCAGCGAAGGCGCGCATCACCGCCACCAGTGTCTGCTCGGCACGGGCGGGGTCACCGCACTGCAGTTCGGCCACGACCAGGGCACGGCGCTCGACGCCACGCAGAAATGCCGACAGCGCGCCGGCCGCGGTCGAGGAAACAGGGGCGGGCACAGCCGTCATCGGTCACTCCAAAGGTCTGCCGGCATGATAGCGGCAGCCCATCGCTGCCCGGCAGGACTTGCGGCCCAAGGCACTTCGTGCTGCAGGTTGTGCACAGCACCAAGCGCCCGCCGGGCGATTACTTCATGAACCGGTGAATTCACCCTGTTTCAGCAATGTTTCACACGCATGTTATTGATTTAAAAGACATTTAAAGTATGGCTATTTTTTGACCAACCAGAGGACGAGGCAGTCGCTATCTGCCTCATGCGGTGTCGTGAGCGGCTAACGCACAGACTTATCCACAGAAGATGTGGATAAGACTGAATCTCCAATGGACACCGATATTTAGGTGACATTTATGATTCGCGCGGCGGCCATCGCCTGCTTCCTTCACACGCCATCCGCCCGCGCATGGGCCGTTACACTGCCCCGATGCTTGCCCCTGAATCCGGCCCTGTTCCGACCCTGCAGGTTGCCCTGCCCGTCCCCCTGCCGCGCTTGTTCGACTACCTGCCCCCGCAGGGCGTCGCCCCGGCCGAGGCGATCGGCTGCCGCCTGAAGGTGCCGTTCGGCAACCGTGAACTGATAGGTGTGGTGGCCGGCCATGGGCAGGCCGACGACAGCCAGGGCCTGCGCCAGGCCCAGGCGTGGTGCGACCCGTCCCCCTTGCTGCAGGGCGAGCTGTGGCAGAGCCTGCAATGGCTGGCGCGCTACACCCATGCACCATTGGGTGAAGTGCTGAGCTCGGCCTTGCCCGGCCCGCTGCGGCATGGCGAGCCTCTGGCCGATACCCACCACTGGGGTTGGCAGCTGACACCCGAAGGCCAGGCCCAGCGCGAAAAGCTGCGCGCCGGCAGTCGCCCGCGGCAACTGGCTGAACTGCTGGCCGATGCCGTGGTGGACGAACACGTGCTGGGCGCGCGGATGGACGACTGGCGCAGCGCCGCGCGCAGTCTGGCCAAGCGTGGCCTGGCAGAGCGCGTTGCATTGAGCGTGGCACCGCAGCATGCCCAGCCCCTGCCCGGCCCCACCCTCAACCCGGACCAGGCCGACGCCGTTGCGGCGGTCACCAGCGCCGAGGGCTTCCAGCCGTTCCTGCTGGACGGGGTGACCGGCAGCGGCAAGACCGAGGTCTACCTGCAGGCGATCATCCATTGCCTGGCCCAGGGCAAGCAGGCGCTGGTACTGGTACCGGAGATCGGCCTGACCCCGCAGACCCTGGCGCGCTTCCGCGGCCGGTTGGGCATTGCGGTCCACGCCCTGCATTCGGGCTTGAACGACAGCGAACGCGCGCGTACCTGGGCCGCCGCCTCGCGTGGCGAAGCGCGGGTGATCGTGGGGACACGTTCTGCGGTGTTCACGCCGTTGCCGCAGGCCGGCCTGCTGATCGTCGACGAAGAGCACGATGGCAGCTACAAGCAGCAGGATGGCATCCGCTACCACGCACGCGATTTCGCCCTGGTACGGGCCAAGGCACTGGGCATCCCGGTGCTGCTGGGCAGCGCCACACCGTCGCTGGAAACGCTGCACAACACCTATGCCGGCCGCTACACGCACCTGCGCCTGAAACAGCGGGCCGGTGATGCGCGCCCACCGCGCGTGCGCATCCTGGATGTACGCAAGCGGCCGCTGCGCGATGGCCTTTCCGCCGACGTGCTGGCCGGCATCGGCGAACACCTGCAGCGTGGCCAGCAGGTGCTGGTGTTCAAGAACCGGCGCGGCTATGCGCCGGTGCTGCTGTGCCACGACTGCGGCTGGACCGCACCGTGCAATCGCTGCGATGCACCGATGACCGTGCATGGCGGTGGCCGTCGCCTGCAATGCCATCACTGTGGTGCGCGGCAGCCGGCACCGTTGGCCTGCCCTGCGTGCGGCAGCCTGGCACTGCAGCCGCAGGGCATCGGTACCGAGCGGCTGGAAGAACATCTGGTCAGCGCATTCGCCGATTTCCCGGTGGTGCGCATCGATCGTGGCACCACCTCACGGCGCGATGCGCTGGAGCAGCAGCTGGCGAAGCTCGGCGATCAACCCGGCATCCTGGTGGGCACGCAGATCCTGGCCAAGGGCCACGACCTGCCCAAGCTGACCCTGGTGGTGGTGGTGGGTATCGACGAAGGTCTGTTCTCGGCAGACTTCCGCGCCAGCGAAAAACTGGCACAGCAGCTGATCCAGGTCGCCGGTCGAGCCGGTCGCGCGCGCGATCCGGGCGAGGTCTGGCTGCAGACCCATCACCCGGGGCATCCGTTGCTGGAAACGCTGGTCAATGGTGGTTACCACCCCTTCGCGCAGGCCGAGTTGAACCAGCGCCAGGCCGCAGGCTTCCCCCCCTTCGCACACCTTGCATTGATGCGTGCCGAAGCCCAGCAGGTGGAGCACGCCAATGCGTTCCTGCTGGCCGCGCGGCAGTTGCTGGGCGAGCAGACCGTGGTGGAAGCCTATGGACCGATGCCGGCACCGATGCCGCGCCGCGCCGGTTACCAGCGTACGCAGCTGCTGTTGTCGGCCAACCAGCGGCCGCCGCTGCATGGCGTGCTGGCGCAGCTGGTGCCGCAGCTGTATGCGCTGCCCGAAGCACGCAAGGTGCGCTGGTCGCTGGATGTGGATCCGACGGATCTGTACTGAGAACACGGGGACGGTCGCGCCGGGCCATGCCCGGCGCCCCCGTTGCGCTTACGTCATCGGTGACATCACGCCACGCTGGTACGCCGGGCGTTCGCGCAGCCGTTCATACCACGCCTGCAGATGCGGCAGGTCCGGGCGCTGGATCGGCAGTTCGAACCAGGCATAGATCAGCGAGCCCAGCGCGATGTCGCCCATCGCGAAGGTTTCGCCCGACAGCCAGGGCTGCGTGGCCAGTGCCGCGTTGGGCAGTGCCAGGTAGTCACCCGCGCGCACGATTGCCGCATTGATGCGCGCTTCATCGCGGTCGGCCGGCGCGGTGCGCATGATGCCCCAGATCAGTTCGGAGTACAGCGGCGCCATGCGCGAAGTGCTCCAGTCCATCCACTTCTCGGCCTGCGCACGTTCCATGGGATCCTCGGCGTACAGCGTACCCAGCGCGTAGCGGGCACTGAGGTAGCGCACGATCGTGTTCGATTCCCAAAGCGGCAGGCCGTGGTCTTCGATCACCGGAACCAACCCGTTCGGATTCATCGCCACATATTCCGGCGACTGCGTGCCACCGTGGCTGCCACCGACCTCGATGGACTCGTAGGGCAGGCCGATTTCTTCGGCACACCACAGCACTTTGCGGACGTTGCTGGAATTGCGACGGCCCCAGATCTTCAACATGCGGGTTTCCTTGCTGGCAATGCGAGCGGCAACGATACGCCTGATCGGGCGGGGCGTGTGCGTGCCGCTGCGTCGCGCTACCGGTTCTTCTTCGGCAGTGCGCGCACGTAGGACGATTTACCGTCCTTCTTCAGCTCGAACAAGCCGATCGCGGCCAGCAGATCGCTGAGCTTGCCGTAACCGTAGTTGCGCGGGTCGAACGAAGCCTGGTTGCCGATCTGGCTGCCGACCGGGCCAAGGTGCGACCAGCCATCCTCGCCTTCGGCCGAGGACACCGCACGCCGCAGCATCTTCACCAGCCGGGTGTCGCTGCGCATTTCCGCCCCGCTCTTGCGCGGGCGTGCATCGTCGCCGGCCACCTGCTCACTGGGTGCCTGCTCGCTGGAAGCCTGTTCGCTCGACGCCTGCTCGACATCCTGCACGCTGGCATGGGTCTGTCCCAGTGCTTCCAGGTAGGTGAATTTCGAACACGCATTGACGAATGGTTCCGGCGTCTTCTTCTCGCCGAAGCCATAGACCTTCACGCCGTCGGTCAGCAGGCGCATCACCATCGGGGTGAAGTCGGCATCGCTGGACACGATCGCGAACCCATCGAGGTTGCGCGCGTACAGCAGGTCCATCGCGTCGATCACCATCGCCATGTCCGAGGCGTTCTTGCCCTTGCTGTAGGCGAACTGCTGGATCGGCCGGATCGCGTATTCGTGCAGCACCGCCTCCCAGCCCTTCAAGCGGGGGCTCTTCCAGTTGCCGTAGGCACGCCGCACGTTGGCCACGCCATAGCGGGCCACTTCGGCCAGGACTTCGTCGATCTTCGAGGCCGGCGCGTTGTCGGCGTCGATCAACAGGGCGATGCGCTTTTCCGGTTCGCTCATGGGCTGCTCGCGGGTGGTTGCCTGAACCCGAGTATCGCCGATCCGGACACACGCTGACGTGACAACGACCGGCCATGCGAAGATGCCAGTCACTTTCCCCATGCCCCCCTGGAGTGAGTCGATGAGTCGTGATCGCGTCCCCCACCTGGTCGTTGTCGGCGGCGGTTTTGCCGGCCTGTGGGCTACCCGTGCGCTGGCCCGCGAACGCATACGCATCACCCTGGTCGACCGCCGCAACCACCACCTGTTCCAGCCGCTGCTGTACCAGGTGGCCACCGCTGGACTGTCTGCGCCGGATATCGCTGCGCCGCTGCGCCATATCCTCGGCCATCAGCGCAATGTGGAAGTGCGCCTTGGCGAAGTGGTGGCCATCGACAAGGACGCACGCCAGGTGCGCATGGCCGATGGCAGCGCGCTGGACTACGACAGCCTGCTGCTGGCCACCGGTGCGACCCATGCCTACTTCGGCAATGACCAGTGGGCCGACGATGCGCCCGGCCTGAAGACGCTGGACGATGCCATCGCGCTGCGCCGCAAGCTGCTGCTGGCCTTCGAGCGCGCCGAGGCCGAACCGGACCCGGCGAAGAAGGCCGCGTGGCTGAGTTTTGCCGTGGTCGGCGGCGGCCCCACCGGTGTGGAACTTGCCGGCACCCTGGCCGAAATCGCCCGGCACACGCTGCGCAATGAATTCCGGCATATCGATCCGGCCAGCGCCAAGGTACGGCTGGTCGAAGCCGGCCCGCGCGTGCTGTCCACCTTCCCCGAAGTGCTTTCGCTGAAGGCGCGCCGGCAGCTGGAAAAGCTGGGCGTGGAAGTGATGACCGGCACGCCGGTAAGCGATATCGACAGCCAGGGGTTCAAGCTGGGCGACCAGTTCGTGCCGGCGCGCACCGTGGTCTGGGCCGCCGGTGTAGCCGCCTCACCGCTGGCGCGAACACTGGATGTACCGCTGGACCGCGCCGGTCGCGTGCAGGTGCAACCCGACCTGACCCTGCCCGGCCATCCCGAACTGTTCGTGGCAGGCGACCTGGCCGCACTGAACCAGGCCAACGGCAAGCCGGTACCCGGCGTTGCGCCCGCCGCCAAGCAGATGGGCAAGTACGTGGCCGATACCCTGCGCGCACGCCTGCATGACAAGCCGGCACCGGGGCCGTTCAAGTACGCCGATTTCGGCAACCTGGCCACCATCGGCCGCATGGCCGCGATCGTGCATCTGGGCAGGCTGCAGCTGTCGGGCGTGCTGGCCTGGTGGTTCTGGCTGGCCGCGCACGTGTTCTTCCTGATCGGCTTCCGCAACCGCGTCGTGGTGCTGCTGAACTGGGCGGTGGCGTACTGGAGCTACCAGCGCAGCGCGCGCATCATTTTTGGTGATGATCAGGACGACCGGCGGCCGAAGCGGTAGGGTCCACGCGCGGCGTGCCCCTGTAGAGCCGAGCCCATGCTCGGCTTCTGCAATCCGAACGAAGTGCAGCCGAGCATGGGCTCGGCTCTACGGCACCTTCGGTTTCGGATACCACAGCGCGTTGACGATGACCCAGCGCTGGTCGAAGCGGCCCATGTGGAAGTAGTCGACGAACCACGGGGTTTCCAGCCGTACCGAGGCGGCGTTGCCGGTCACGTCCAGCACCGTGCAACGACGGTCCCATTGATCCTTCGGCGTTTTCAGCGCGCCCTGCCTGGTCAACGAGACCAGTTCCTCCTTCGACATCCGGCGCAGGCCCAGGCGCTCGTCGGGTGTATCGCCAAGCACCGCGCGCTTGGCCAGGTCCGGATGCAGGGAGCGGGCGACGCGCTGCGGGTCGGCTTCCAGCTGACCGTCGACGTAGTCGTGGCAGGTGGCTTCGATGGCCGCGATCGTGGCCGGGTCGGCAGCGGGGCTCGTTGCTGCGGATAGTGCGAGCAGCAGGGCAATCGTGGACATCCGGGTCTCCAGCTCTGGGCGCGGGGCGATCATCGCATGGGCCGGGTAGCCCATCCACGCATGGCGTGGATCTACAGAAGTGTTTCGGCTGGCGCCTGCAACCAGGCCAGCTTGCGTTCGCGCGGCTGCCGCTTGAGCTCCCATTCGGCGCGCGAGGCGGCGGAGCGGTCCGGGTACGCACGCACCGCCAGGATCCGCAGCGGCGGGCGGGACCGGGTGTAGCGCGCGCCCTTGCCGGCCAGGTGGGCGGCAAAGCGCGCCTCCACATCGGTGCTGATGCCCGCGTAATAGCTGCCGTCGCGGCATTCGAGCAGGTACAGGAACCAGGGAGCGGAGGGGCGGGCCATGGCCGGATTATGCCGTGCTGCACTGCAGCGGATATACTGGCGCCCGAATGCAGGAGAGAGGCGCCGCGCTGGCGCCCGCCGAAGGCGCAGGCTCCCATGATCGCTCAGGCCGGTGGGCTGGAATCCCACCAACCATGCATTCGACTCGCCGAGCTGGAGAGAGGTCACCGGGCATGCCCGGGACGATCCGCCGAAGGGGCACGCGGCCCATGCCGCTGAACTCTCAGGCAAAAGGACAGCGGGAGCGGCACCGGTCATCGTCATCCCGTCATTGCGCAGGCAGTGGCGGTATACGCGCATGGCCGGCCACACCGCGCCCGGAGCCTGTCCCATGTTGTTGTCCATCATCTACCTGATCGCCATTTCCGCCGAAGCCATGACCGGCGCCCTGTCCGCCGGCCGCCGCCGCATGGACCTGTTCGGCGTGGTCATGATCGCCTGTGTCACCGCACTTGGCGGTGGTTCGCTGCGCGACATCCTGCTCGGCCACTATCCGCTGGGCTGGGTGAAGCATCCCGAGTACCTGGGCTTCACCGTGTGTGCGGCGCTGATCGCCACCTGGGTCGCACGCTGGATGCACCACTTCCGCCGCACCTTCCTGGTGCTCGATGGCCTGGGCCTGATCGCCTTCACCCTGATCGGCTGCTCGATCGCGCGCGAGGCCGGACATGCGCTGCCGATCGTGCTGATTGCCGGCATGCTGACCGGCGCCTTCGGCGGCGTGCTGCGCGACATCCTCTGCAACGAGGTGCCGCTGATCTTCCAGAAAGAGCTGTACGCGATCATCTCACTGCTGACCGGCGCGGTGTATCTGCTGTTGCTGCATTGGGGCGTGGCCGATGCCACCGCGATCCTGTGCTGCCTGGGCGGCGGCTTCGCGCTGCGCCTGCTGGCGATCCATTACCGCTGGGAAATGCCGAAGTTCGTGTACCACGACGAGGTGCATTGAGCCATTGCGGATCGTGCGGTTGCCTGCCAGCGGCCGGCACTACCGTTTGCGCTGCATGACGTTGGTCATGCGGTAATCGCCGGCCTGATTGGCTACCATTGTCGCCCCGTCGCACGCGCGACGGCATCCAGCCACGCCGCGCCCGCGGCCCCGCCAGACACCCCCTCCCCCGCTGCCCGTGGCACATGCCGTGCCGACGGGCCCGCATGTCCCTGCCCGCGCAGGGCGCAGGATGCCGCATGTCTGTCGCCGAAAATTCCCGCTTCCGTCGCGCCCGCCCGTTGCTGGCGCTAGCCAGTCTCGCCCTCGTTGCCGCCCTGGCCGCGTGGCTGTGGCCGCGCACCGAGGTGGCCAGCAAGGGCGAAGGCAGCGGCAAGACGGTGCCGGTGCGCATCGCCCGGGCCAGCGCCGAGCCGCTGGTGCTGCGGTTGAAGGCGGTCGGTACGGTAACGCCCCTGCACAGCGTGGTGGTGCGCAGCCGCGTGGATGGCGAGCTGCTGCGCCTGCATTTCCAGGAAGGGCAGCAGGTGAAAGCGGGCGACCTGTTGGCGCAGATCGACCCTCGGCCGTATGAAGTGAAACTGGCGCAGGCACAAGGCACCCAGCAGCAGAACCTGGCTGAGCTGGAGAACGCCGAACGACAGCTGCAGCGCTACCGTGAACTGCAGCGCCAGAACTACGTTTCGGCACAGGAACTGAGCGACCAGCAGAGCAAGGTGCGGCAGCTGCAGGGACGCCGCCTCAGTGACCAGGCCACAGTAGACGAAGCCAAACTGCAGCTGCAGTACACCCGCATCGTCGCGCCTGTCAGTGGGCGCATCGGCCTGCGCCGCCTGGATGTGGGCAACTTGGTACATGCCAGCGATACCGAAGGCCTGGTGACGCTCGCGCAGACTGCACCGATCAGCGTGCTGTTCACCGTACCCGAGCCGGAACTGCCCGCGCTGCTCGAGGCCGTGCAGGCGCAGCCGGCGTTGGCAGTGGAAACCTGGGACCGCGAAGAACGCAGGCAGTTGGCCAACGGCACCCTGTCCAGCGTCGACAACCGCATCGACACCGCCACTGGCACGCTGAAGCTGCGTGCACAGTTCGACAATGCGGACCAGGGGCTGTTCCCCAACCAGTTCGTCAATGTGCGCCTGCAGCTGGGCACGCAACCGGCACTGCTGATTCCCGATGCCGCCGTGCAGTTCGGCAGCCAGGGCAATTACGTGCACATCGTCGACAAGGACAACAAGGCGCAACGCCGCAACGTGGTGCTCGGCCCTGCCGATGATGGACGCGTGGCCGTGCGCTCCGGCCTGGCGGCCGGCGACAAGGTGGTGATCGAAGGCATCGATGGACTGGAAGACGGCACCGCGGTGGAGATCATCAGCGAGGAGGCGGCAACCCGGGCCGGCGCATGAATCTCTCCCGCGCGTTCATCCTGCGCCCGGTCGCCACCACGCTGTTGATGGTGGCACTGCTGTTGTCGGGCATGCTGGCCTATCGACTGTTGCCGGTGGCCGCGCTGCCGCAGGTCGACTACCCGATCATCCAGATCACCACGCTGTATCCCGGCGCCAGTCCCGAACTGACCACGCGCACCATCACCGCACCGCTGGAACGCCAGCTCGGCCAGATTCCCGGCCTGAAGCAACTGTCGTCCACCAGTTCCGGGGGCGCCTCGGTGATCACCCTGCAGTTCGGGCTGGAGGTATCGCTGGGCGTGGCCGAACAGGATGTGCAGGCCGCCATCAACGCAGCGGGCAGCTTCCTGCCCGGCGATCTGCCGGTGCCGCCGGTGTACCGCAAGGTCAACCCGGCCGATACGCCGATCCTGACGCTGGCCGTGACCTCGCAGGGCCTCTCGCTGCCGCAGGTGCACGATCTGGTCGATACGCGCATCGCACAGCGCCTGGCGCAGCTGCCCGGCGTGGGCCTGGTCAGCCTGGCCGGTGGCCAGCGGCCCGCCGTGCGCATCCAGGTCAATCCCGCCGCGCTGGCCGCCAATGGCCTGGGCATGGACCACATCCGCACCGCGATCGCCGCCGCCAACGTCAACCTGCCCAAGGGCAGCTTCGATGGCCCGATCCGCGCGGTGATGCTCGATGCCAACGACCAGATGCGCAGCGTGGCCGAGTACCGCGCACTGGTGCTGGCCTGGCGCGAGGGCGCACCGCTGCGCCTGGGTGACGTGGCCACCATCAGCGACGGCGCCGAGAACCGGCAGCTGGCAGCATGGCGCGGCACCACCCCGGCGGTGCTGGTGAACATCCAGCGCCAACCCGGCGCGAATGTGATCGCCGTGGTCGAGCAGGTGCGCGCGCTGCTGCCGCAGTTGCAGGCCACCTTGCCGGCCGGCGTGCAGATGACCGTGCTCAGCGACCGCACCGAATCGATCCGCGCCTCGGTGCGCGGCGTGCAGAAGGAACTGGTGCTGGCCATCGCACTGGTGGTGCTGGTCACCTGGGTGTTCCTGCGCAACCTGCCGGCCACGCTGATCCCCAGCGTTGCAGTGCCGCTGTCGCTGGTCGGCACCTTCGCGGTGATGCTGCTGGCCGGCTATTCGCTCAACAACCTCACCCTGATGGCGCTGACCATCGCCACCGGTTTCGTGGTGGACGATGCGATCGTGATGCTGGAGAACATCGCCCGCCATCTGGAGGAAGGGGAAAGCCCACGCGACGCCGCACTGAAGGGCGCCAGTGAGATTGGTTTCACCCTGGTCTCGCTGACGGTCTCGTTGATCGCGGTACTGATCCCGCTGCTGTTCATGGCCGACCTGGTGGGCGCACTGTTCCACGAGTTCGCGGTAACGCTGGCGGTGGCGATCGGCATCTCGCTGCTGGTCTCGCTGACGCTGACGCCGATGCTGTGCGCGCGCTTCCTGAAGCCGCACGCCAGGCAGGCCGATGCAGCTGATGTCTTCGATCGCATCATTGCGCTCTACGACCGCCAGCTGCGCTGGGTGCTGCAACGGCAACCGCTGATGCTGTTGGCGACGGTGGCCACCCTCGCCCTGACCGTAGCGCTGTACTTCGCCGTGCCCAAGGGCTTCTTCCCGGTGCAGGATGCCGGCCTGGTGCAGGGCATCAGCGAGGCACCGCAGGCGATCTCGTTCCAGGCCATGCGCGAGCGCCAGCTGGCGTTGGCCAGCGCCATCGAGCAGGACCCGGCCGTGGCCAGCCTGTCGTCGTACATCGGCGTTGACGGCAACAACGCCACGCTCAACACCGGCCGCCTGCTGATCGAGCTGAAGCCACATGGCGAACGGGACAGCGCCGAGGTGGTGATGGCACGCCTGCAGCAGCGCGTGGCGAAGATTCCCGGCATCACCCTGTACCTGCAACCGGTGCAGGAACTGGGCATCGAAGACCGCATAAGCCGCAATCAATACCAGTTCACCCTGACCACGCCGGATCTGGAAACGCTGGAAACCTGGACACCGAAGCTGCTGCAGGCCCTGCGCCAGTCGCCTGCGTTGCGTGATGTCGCCAGCGATCTGCAGATGCAGGGTCGGCAGGCGCGCGTTGCAATCGACCGCGATGCGGCGGCGCGCCTGGGCGTAAGCGTGGAGGCCGTGGCCGATGCCCTGTACGACGCCTATGGGCAACGCCAGATTTCGACCATCTTCACCCAGGCCAGCCAGTACCGGGTGGTGCTGGAAGCCGATCCCACGCGCCAGCCGGGACCGGACGCCATCACCGTCCTACGCGTGCGCAACAGCGCCGGGCAGACCGTGCCGCTGGGTTCGGTAGCGCGGGTGGAAGTGGGCCCCTCTGCGCTGCTGCGCAATCATGTGGGCCAGTTCCCGGCGGCCACGCTGTCGTTCAACCTTGCCCCGGGCGCATCGCTGGGCGAAGCGGTGGATGCCGTGCACGCCGCGCGCGCGCAGGTGAACCTGCCGCAGAGCATCGAACTTCGCCTGCAGGGCGCGGCGGCGGCCTTCAGCAGCTCGCTGTCGTCCACCTTGTGGCTGATCCTGGCGGCCGTGGTGGTGATGTACATCGTGCTGGGCGTGCTGTACGAAAGCTTCATCCATCCCATCACCATCCTGTCCACCCTGCCATCGGCCACGGTCGGCGCGCTGGCTGCGCTGTGGGTCAGCGGACGCAGCCTGGATCTGATCGCCGTGATCGGCATCGTGCTGCTGATCGGGCTGGTGAAGAAGAACGCGATCATGATGATCGACTTCGCGCTGGACGCGCAGCGCACCCGCGGCATGACCCCGCGCGAGGCGATCCACCAAGCCGCGCTGCTGCGCTTCCGGCCGATCCTGATGACCACGCTGGCTGCACTGTTCGGCGCGGTGCCGCTGATGCTGGCCAGTGGTTCCGGCGCCGAGCTGCGGCAGCCGCTGGGCTGGGTGATGGTGGGCGGGCTGCTGGTCAGCCAGGTGCTGACCCTGTTCACCACACCGGTGATCTACCTGGCATTTGATCGCCTGCAGCGCGGTCGCGCAGCGGCAACGACCGCCGTAGATGAGGCCCGCGCGTGACCCCTGTCGCGCGCCTGGCGCAGGCCTGCGTGCAGCGCCCGGTGGCCACGATCCTGCTGGCGGTGGCACTGGTGCTGGCCGGCCTGCTGGCGCTGCGGCTGCTGCCGGTGGCGCCGCTGCCACAGGTGGACTACCCGGCCATTGAAGTCAGTGCCAGCCTGCCCGGCGCGTCGCCCGAATCGATGGCCGCCACCGTGGCCACTCCGCTGGAGCGCGCACTGGGCAGCCTGCCCGGTATCTCGCGCATCGACTCGGCCAGCACCCAGGGCCAGACCCAGATCGAACTGAAGTTCGTGCTGGGCCGCGATATCGACGAGGCCGCGCGCGAGGTCCAGGCCGCGATCAACCTCGCACGCGGCCAGTTGCCCAGTGGCATGCCGGGCATGCCGCAGTACCGCAAGGTGAATCCCTCGCAGGCGCCGATCCTGGCCTTGGCACTGACCTCGGACACGCTGTCACCGGGCCAGCTGTACGACCTGGCATCCACCGTGTTGGCGCAGAAGCTGTCGCAGGTGCCAGGCGTGGGCGAAGTGCAGGTGGGCGGCAGTGCCTTGCCGGCGGTGCGCGTGTCGCTGGATCCGAACGCCCTGAACCATGCCGGCCTGGCACTGGAAGATGTGGCACAGGCGATTGGACGCGCCAACGCGGTACGGCCGTTGGGCGCGGTGGGCGATGCGCGCCAGCAATGGCAGCTGAAAGCGCCGCTGCAGCTGCGCCAGGCCGCGCAGTACCGCGAGCTGGCGCTGAAGGTGAGCGACGACCGCACGCTGCGGCTGGGCGATGTCGCCGCAGTTACCGATGGCGTGGAGGACCGCTATTCCAGCGGCTTCCACAATGAACGCCCGGCCGTGCTGCTGATTGTCAGCCGCCAGCCCGGCGCCAACATCATCGCCACGGTCGATGCGATCCAGGCGCAGCTGCCGCAGCTGCATGCCTTGTTGCCGGGCACGGTGGACATGCGGCTGGTGATGGACCGCTCGCCGGTGATCCGCGCCACCCTGCACGAAGCCGAGCTGACCCTGCTGCTGGCGATCGTGCTGGTGGTGCTGGTGGTGCTCGGCTTCCTCGGCCACTGGCGTGCGGCCCTGGTACCCAGCGTGGCGATTCCGGTGGTGCTGTTCGGCACGCTGGCACTGATCGCGCTGATGGGCTTCTCGCTCAACACGCTTTCGTTGATGGCCCTGATCGTCGCCGCCGTGCTGGTGGTGGACGATGCCATCGTGGTGCTGGAGAACATTGCCCGCCATCGCGAACTCGGTGCCGACCGCTGGCAGGCGGCGGTGCGCGGTGCTGCGGAAGTGGGCGCGACACTGCTGTCGATGAACCTGGCGCTGGCAGTGGTGTTCATCTCCATCCTGTTCCTGGATGACTTCGTCGAGCGCCTGTTCCGCGAATTCTCGTTGACCCTGGTGGCGGCGATGGCGGTATCGGTGCTGGTGGCGTTGAGCCTGGTGCCGATGCTGTGCGCGCGCCTGTTCGTCGATGCCACGCAGACGCCTTCCCGCTGGCAGCGTGGCAGCAATGCGCTGTTCGAACGCGTGCGAGGTGCCTACCTGCGCACACTGCAGGCCAGCCTGCGTCATCTTCGTTGGCCGCTGCTGGCCTTCGTGGCGGTGATCGCACTCAACGCCTGGCTGTTCCAACAGGTGCCCAAGGGCATCGTGCCGCAGCAGGACACCGCGCAGCTGCGTGGCTTCGCCCGCGGTGACGACGGCCTGTCGTTCCAGGCGATGCAGCCCAAGATCGACGCCTACCGCACGCTGCTGCTGTCCGACCCGGCCATCGAGGACATCATTGGCTACATCGGCGGCAGCAACGGGGTGAACAATGCCTTCATCATGATCAAGATGAAGCCGCTGGCCGAGCGCAAAGTGTCCAGCCAGCAGGTGATCGACCGCCTGCGCGCGCGGCTGCCCAAGCTGCCCGGCGGCAACCTCTATCTGTGGGTGGACCAGGACATCCGCCTGGAGGGCGCTGGCAGCAGTGGCAAGTACGAGTTCCAGCTGCTGTCGGCCGATACCGCGCCGCTGCGCGAATGGGCGCCGAAGGTGGCTGCCGCCCTGCGTGGCCTGCCCGAACTGGTGGACGTGGAAGCGCAGGGCGAAGCCGGCATGCGCCAGGTGATGCTGGACATCGACCGCGAAGCCGCCGCACGCCACGGCGTGGATCTGCGCACCGTGGCCAACATGCTCAACAACTCCTTCAGCCAGCGCCAGGTGGCCACCCTCTACGACAGCCTCAACCAGTACCGGGTGGTCATGGAACTGGATCCCAGGCATACCCAGGATCCGGGCACGCTGGCACGCCTGCAGGTGATCGATGGCAGCGGCCAGCGCATTCCGCTGTCGAGCATCGCCAGCTGGCGCTACGGCATGGCACCGGACCGGGTGTACCACAGCGAGCAGTTCGCCTCGATCTGGATCGAGTTCGCGCTGGCGCCGGGCGTAGGGCTGGAGCAGGCCACGCAGGCGATCAACGGTGCGATGGCCAAACTGATGCTGCCGCGTTCGGTGCAGGGAAAACTGTCCGGTGAAGCCGGTGGCCTGGACCAGCTGCGCTCGCGCCAGCTGTGGCTGGTGCTGGGTGCCACGTTGGCGGTCTACCTGGTGCTGGGCATTCTCTACGAGAGCTTCCTGCAGCCGCTGGTGATCCTGTCCACCCTGCCCTCGGCCGGTATCGGTGCGTTGCTGGCGCTGTGGCTGTTCGGCAACGAACTGAACCTGATCGCGTTGCTGGGCTTGTTCCTGCTGGTCGGTGTGGTGATGAAGAACACGATCCTGCTGGTGGACTTCGCGCTGGCCGGCGAGCGGCATGGCCTGAGCCCGCATGAGGCGGTGATGGAAGCAGCACGATTGCGCCTGCGGCCGATCCTGATGACTTCGCTGGCGGCGCTGCTGGGCACGTTGCCGCTGATGCTGGCCAATGGCGAAGGCTGGGAGCTGCGGCAACCGCTGGGCATCGCCATTGTCGGCGGATTGCTGGTCAGCCAATGGCTGACGCTGTACACCACCCCGGCGATGTATCTGGCGTTGGCGAGGGTTCGGGCGAAGCGGTGAATTCGGAGATGCCATCCACGCATGGCGTGGATCTACTTTAGAGCCGAGCCATGCTCGGCCTGGATCGGTTGTCAGTGGCGTACGACAAACCCGCCTGACCGACCGCTGGTTGGCGCCTGCACTTCCTCATTGAAGGCTGCCTTGATGGCCTGGAGTGCCACATCACGGTCCATGCCCTGGCTGGTCGCCAGCGCGTCGGCCACGTGCTGGGCAACGTCGGCAAGGACGCGTCCCCAGGCACATTCTTCGCGGATACCGGGGCGATCCTCGTAGAGGCCCACTTTCAGCGATGTGTGCAGTCCGCGTTCGGCGATCCATACACGGATCATCTCGACGGAGGATTCGTCGCGTTGTGCAGCGTCAGGGACGATCAGTTCTTTCATGCCGGCAGCCGCAAGGACAGGGTGTCGCATTGTGGACCACATCCACGCATGGCGTGCGGGGCCATGTAGAGCCGAGCGATGCTCGACGCTACAGAAGAACGGCATTCACCACCCCGGCGATGTACCTGGCGCTGTCGCACATACGCAGCGCCAGGCGCATCGCCGGTGCGGACGGGTCGGCCTCCAACTCCGGCTGACCCTGATCGCGGCCGCACCCCCGCAGGTGCTGGCCGCCATCCACACGCGTGCCGCCCGCAGGCGGCTTGATTCACGCCGCTTCGGACACCTTCACTTCACGACGGGCGCGCACGGCCGCAGCCAGTCGCTCCAGCACCGTCACGGTGGTGTCCCAGTCGATGCAACCATCAGTGATGCTCTGCCCGTAGACCAGCGGCTGGCCCTCCACCAGTTCCTGGCGACCACCGACCAGATGGCTCTCGATCATCACACCGACAATGCGCTGTTCACCCTCTTCCATCTGCAGCGCGATGTCCTCGATCACCTGCGGCTGGTTGTCGGGGTTTTTCAGGCTGTTGGCGTGGCTGGCGTCGATCATCAGGCGCGTCGGCAGCTTGGCCTTGGCCAGCGCCTGGCAGGCATCGGCGACGCTGGCCGCATCGTAGTTGGGCTGCTTGCCGCCACGCAGGATCACGTGGCAATCCGGATTGCCGGTGGTCGACACGATGGCGGTGCCGCCCTGCTTGGTGACGGACAGGAAATGGTGCGGATTGGAGGCGGCGCCCACCGCATCGGCAGCGATCTTGACGTTGCCGTCGGTGCCGTTCTTGAAGCCCACCGGGCACGACAGGCCCGAGGCCAGCTCGCGGTGCACCTGGCTCTCGGTGGTACGCGCGCCGATGGCGCCCCAGGCGACCAGATCGGCGATGTACTGCGGTGAGATCACATCGAGGAATTCAACACCGGCCGGCAGACCGAGCTTGTTGATATCACGCAGCAGCCCGCGGGCGATGCGCAGGCCCTTGTCGATCTTGAAGCTGCCATCCAGGTCTGGATCGTTGATCAGGCCCTTCCAGCCCACCGTGGTACGCGGCTTTTCGAAGTACACGCGCATCACGATTTCCAGCTCACCGGCCAGCGCATCGCGCAATGGCTTCAAGCGCTGGGCGTACTCGATGGCGGCCTTGGGGTCATGGATCGAGCACGGGCCGACCACCACCGCCAGGCGGTCATCGCGCCCATGCAGGATCTGGTGCAACGCCGCGCGCGAGGCGCTGACGGTGTCGGAGGCTTCATCGTCGCAGGGCAGCATCGCCAGCAGCTGGGCAGGCGGTGTGAGCGGCTCGATGGTGCGGATGCGCAGGTCGTCGGTATGGGGGGGCATGGGGTAGATCTCCGGAACGATGGGGGGTCCCCAGCGTGGCGGCATGAAAAAAGCCGCCAGGTTCGCTGGCGGCTTTCGGGAATGCGTCTGAAGCTTTCTTCAGGGTGAGCGCAATCCTTCCTCCGCCAGTGGCTTCGGAAAGTAATACCAGTAAAAGCTGGTGTGGGCTGCGTTCATGGATCTATTGATAACACAGGGTTTTGCGACGTGCCAACTGTTTCATTCGCAACTGCGGGCGCGGTTCAGGGGACCTGCACTGCCTAACGCTTGCCGTGTACTTCCACATCCAGCAGCAGCGCCTCGTGGATATCGACCCAGCGCTCCACCACCCGGTCCAGTTCCTGCCTGGCCTCATCCAACTGCTCGGGGTTGAGCATGGAGCGGGCGGTATAGAGATCGGAGACCAGCCGCCGCAGGGTCGATTCCGGGATGGCCACCGACGGTTCCTCCTGCTCCGGCAACTGCAGCGCAGGGGTGTCACCAAGGGTTCCGTACAGCGTTACCTGGAGCTTGCTCTGCATGATCGGCAATCCTGCGCATGGACACGGGCAATGCACTGTTTACCGTGTCTGGGTGACAGGCGCATGTGCCGAGGCGTGATCGGCGCTGCCCCTTCCAGTGCCTGCCAGATCGGCCAGGTGCTGGGCCATGTTGTCCACCGCACCGATTGCGTTGGTGGTGGTGAAGTACGCATGCCAGCCGGTGGCGGCAATGCCGGCCACCAATGCATCGGCGTCCTCGCGACTGGCGCACTGCCAGACCGCGTAGAACTGCTCATCGCTGCCCTGCGGTACTCCCGTGGCGATGCGGCCCATGGCCATCGGCGTGATGCGGGCAGGATCGAACTGCTGCATACCCGCGCCGATGCGGGCGAAGAACGCCGTGCGTTGATCGAGCGGGAGTGCGCTCCAGGCAGGCGTGGCGGTATAGAGCTCGATGAGGGTGTGGGACATGAAGGTTCTTCCTTGGGGGTTGGTTGCTATCCGACGGGCATGGCCCGGCGCTATTGTGGGTGCAGCGAGCGCAGTGCGAGCTTGCGGATGCCGGCGTTGGCGGTGCCGCTGCGTTCCCGCTGCCAGCGGGCGCAGAGCGCGCGGACCCAGTCCGGCTGCGTCTTGCCGGCATCGTTGAGCCAGTTGCCGACCGAGTCCTGCACGTAGCGTTCGGGATCATCGGCCAGCGCCTCCAGCATGGGCAGTGCATGCTCCGGGCGCTGCTTGAACAGTGCGATATGCGTGGCCCATACACCGCGCGGACGCAGCGCCTCGCAGGCGAAGCGGCGCAGCATCGGCGATGCCTCCTGCAGCCACGGTTGCAGGCATTCCAGCGCCTGCATGGGTGCCGCAACGATGTCCGCGCGCAACGCCAGCCACGCCCATTCGCGCACGCCGAAGTGTGGGTCATCGGCAAGGGGGCGCATCGCCTGCAGCTTCGCTGCCAGAGATGTGGTGGCGTCACTGCCGATCAGGTAGCAGGCCCAACCACGCACGGTGTCGGAGCTGTGGTCCCGCCAACGCATGGGATTGCCCTGGCCTGCCTCGCGCAGCAACGCAGCGGCCAGGGCCATTCGCTGGGTAATGCCCTTGCCCGCAGCGTCGCGCATGCGTTGCAGCGCGTCCGGTCCAAGCGTGGGGGCTACCACCTGCAGCAGCGCAGCGAAGTCCACTGCAAGGCACTCGGCCAGATGCGTTGCGGCAACGCTGCCACCGTTGAGCGCACGCAGGCGTTCTGCAGCGATGGCACGGCTCATGCCGCAGTCTCACGCCCGGCATCGGTGTGCTGCCAGACCTTGAGCAGCAGCTGTGAAAGCTGCCGCTGCTCGCCCGCATCGAGCCCGTTGAACAGGCCACCTATCCACTGCGTGTGCTGGTCGAACAATGCCTCGGCCAGGCGCGCGCCCTTTGCGGTCAGCACGATCTGCAGGCGGCGGCCATCTTCGGTATCGCTGCGACGCTGCACCAGGCCTTCGCGCTGCAGGCCATCCAACAGGCCGCTGATGGTGGCGCGGGTGACCCCTGCACGCTCTGCCAGCTCATGCGGCGGCAGCGTACCGCCTGCACCGCGCAGCAGGAACAGCACGATGAAGCGGCCTTCGCTGAGACCGTGTGGCGCCAGCCGCGTGGCGCAGTCGCGATCGATCGACGCGGACAGCGAAAGCAGCTGGAAGCAGAGCCGCAGCGGCGCGACGGTGGCGTGGCCGCGTCGCTGCGCCTCTTCCAGCAACGCACTGTGCTTGGTCTCCAGCATCATCCATTTCCATATGATTAGGCGCCTAATCATATGCCATGGTTCAGGCCACGGCTACCAGTCCATTACTCTCGGTGCCGGCCCGGAATGCGAGGGAAACAACGGCAGCACTTCTTCGGCCAGCTCCTGCAGCACCTCCCCGGCGGGACGGTCGGCGAACTGGATGCCCAGCGCGGCGTGGTTGACGCCGGCGTGCTGCCACGCCTGCAGCAGGTCGATCAGCCCCTTGCGACCGGTGCGCAGGATGAAGCCACCACGCAGCGGCGTGCGTGGGTAGTCGGGGTCGTCCACCAGGTCGATCCAGTCGTTGGTCATGTGCGGACGGAAGCCGCCGTCCGGAATCAGCGCGCGCCAGGCCCGGATCTTCGCCGCAAGACGCTGCGGACCGGCATCGTCATGCGTGGACTCTGGATAGGTGAGCCAGCCGTCGGCATGCTCGCCGATCCATTCCAGCGGTTGGCGCGCGCCACCGGTGACGATCAGCGGAACGCGACCGCTGACCGTGGCCGGCAGCAGCTGCACGCCCTGCCCGGCCCAGGCATGCGTCATCCGGCCATCGCCGCCCGGCTGCAGCCAGCGGCGGATCTCGCCTACCGCACTGGTGAACCGTTCTCCGCGCGCAGCATGCTCCAAACCGTAGGCGGGAAATTCCAAGGGGCGATCGCCGGAGGCAACGCCCATCACCAGGCGCCCGCCGGACAGCTGATCCACCGAGGCGGCGGATTTTGCCAGGTCGATCGGATGGCGCAGCGGCAGCACCACGCTGCCGGTAGCCAGTGCCACGCGCTGCGTGCGCGCCGCCAGCCATGCAAGGTAGTTGAACGGATCGAACAGCTGGCCCGCATCGCCGAACATCGGGTCGTACAGCGGTACATCGCGCACCCACACCGCAGCGAAGCCGTGACGGTCGATGTCCTCGACCAACCTTGCCTGCCCCTGTAGTACGGCCATGTCGCCCTGGTAGAAGCGCAATGGCAGGTAGATACCCAGGGTCAGTGCATCGGCGCGGAACATGCGCTGGTAGCCCGGGTGCGTAGCAAAGGCCGGCGCCGATGCGCCCGGCATCGCAACAGATTCATTCATGTGCATCGCCTCCTTACGGGCCGGTGGCCGGTTCGGGCAGCTGCACACCGCGCTGTACCGCAGGGCGTGCGGCAACGCGCGCATGCCATGCGCTGAGATGGCGGTGCTGCGAGAAGTCGATGTCGATGATGCGGGCGATATGCAGCCAGCCGAAGTGCGCGATATCAGCGATGGAGTACTGGCCACCCGCCAGCCACTCACGCTCCTGCAGGCGCTGGTCGAGTACGGCGAACAGGTCGTCGCTCAGCCTGCGGTAACGCTCGAGTGCGACGGCGTCGGGGTGCTGTGCGAAGTGCTCGAAATGCACGCGCTGGCCCAGGATCGGGCCGACGCTGGCGGCATGGAACATCAACCAGGTCAGCGTCTCCCAGCGCGCAACCGCGTCGATGGGCAGCAGAGCGTTGGCCTGTTCGGCCAGATACATCAGGATCGCCGCCGATTCGAAGATGACGATGCCACGCGCACGATCCTCCAGCACCGGGATGCGGCCATGCGGGTTGAGCTGCAGGAAATCGGGATGGCGATGCTCGCCTTCGGTGATGCGGACGTGGTGCAGCCGATAGGGCAGGCCGAGTTCTTCCAGCGCGATGGTGGCCTTGAAGCCATTGGGCGAGCTGTCGGTGTACAGGTGCAGCGAAGGTTCGTTCACGAAAATTCCTGGACGGCAGGGAGCGACGGCACACGCCGGCCTTCAGGAAGCAAGACCGTGCGATGCGGAAACAGGCGCTGCAGCAGCCGTGCATGCAGTCTAGGAAGGACCGGCGCAGGAGAGAAACGATGCCTTCTGCCCGGGGAGTTGAGCGTGGCTCAACTTCAACGACGCGGCAGGACAGCACAGGGTGCGGCCGATATGCTGTTGCCGCGCGGCCGATGCCGGCGTCGTGACTGGAGAACGGAATGGGGGCGGTTTTGCCGTTGCTGGGCTTGCGGGCCTTTGTTGAAACCGGCCGCCATGGCAGCCTGACCGCCGCCGCCGAGGTGATGGGAGTGACCCCGGGTGCCATCAGCCTGCAGCTGCGGCAGCTGCAGGAGCGCCTGGGCGTGAGCCTGTTCGATCGCACCCGGCATGGCGTGGTGCTCAGCGCAGCCGGCGCACGCGTGCACCTGGAACTGCAGCAGGCGTTCGACCAGATTGCCCACAGCGTGCAGACACTGGAACGGTGGCAAACGCGGGGCACACTGCGCATCAGTGCTGCTCCCAGTTTCGCTGCGCAGTGGCTGGCACCCCGCCTGGGCGAGTTCAGCGCGCTGCACCCGCAGGTGGACGTGCAGCTCGATGCCCGTGCAGCGTTGGTCGACCTGCGCCGCGACGGCGTGGACATCGCGATTCGCCATGGATTGGGGTACTACCCCGGCCTGCAGGCAGAGCACCTGCTGGCACCGGTGCTGCTGCCGGTGGCCAGCCCGGCACTGCTGGCCACCGCACCTGCCATGGCCTCGGTGCAGGACTGCCTGCAGCTGCCCTTGCTGCAGGATGCCGACCGCAGTGACTGGCGGTTGTGGTTCCAGGCATTGGGCCTGCTGCCCGACGCGCGCCTGGAACGCGGGCCCGCATTCGATGACGACTTGCTGCTGATCCGCGCGGCAGTGGCCGGGCAAGGCATCGCGCTGGTGCGCGACATCCACGTGGCCGAGGAACTGGCCAGCGGCCGGCTGCAGGTGGTGATCGAGCAGCCATGGCCGCAGGCATTCGCCTACTACGCAGTGACCTGCGGCGATGATGTGGAGAATGCGGCGGTGCCCGCGTTTCTCGCTTGGTTGCGCACAGCGTTGGCGTCTTCGCGCGATGCGGAGCCGCCTTACGCGGAACATGGATAGAGGCCCCGCCCTGCGGCGATATTCACGCATGGCGTGGATCTACTGCGAGAAACGCGTGGCCCCGTAGATCCACGCCATGCGCGGATCGGGCCGGCACCCACAAAAAAACCCCGCCTTGCGGCGGGGTTTTTTGTATTACAGCAGCGCAGCGGACCTTAGAAGTCCATGCCGCCCATGCCACCCATGCCGCCCATGCCACCGGCGCCGCCCATGGCCGGCTCGTCCTTCTTCGGAGCTTCGGCAACCATGGCTTCGGTGGTGATCATCAGACCAGCGATCGAAGCAGCGTTCTGCAGCGCCGAACGGGTCACCTTGGTCGGGTCCAGGATGCCGAACTGCAGCATGTCACCGAACTCGCCGGTGGCGGCGTTGTAGCCGAAGCTGCCGGTGCCTTCCTTGACCTTGTTGACGATGACCGACGGCTCTTCGCCGGCGTTGGCGACGATCTCGCGCAGCGGGGCTTCCATCGCGCGCAGGGCAATCTGGATGCCGTGGTTCTGGTCTTCGTTGGCACCCTTCAGGCCAGCCAGGGCCGACACTGCACGCACCAGGGCAACGCCGCCGCCCGGGACCACGCCTTCTTCAACGGCTGCACGGGTCGCGTGCAGGGCGTCGTCGACGCGGTCCTTCTTTTCCTTCATTTCGATTTCGGTCGAAGCGCCGACCTTGATCACCGCAACGCCGCCGGCCAGCTTGGCCACGCGTTCCTGCAGCTTCTCGCGGTCGTAATCCGAGGAAGTGTCTTCGATCTGGGTCTTGATCTGCGCAACGCGCGAATCGACCGCAGCCTTGTCACCCACGCCATCGATGATGGTGGTGTTTTCCTTGGAGACCTGCACCTTCTTGGCGCGGCCGAGGTCCTTGATGGTGGCCTTTTCCAGCGACAGGCCCACTTCTTCGGAGATCACGGTGCCGCCGGTCAGCACGGCCATGTCTTCCAGCATCGCCTTGCGACGATCGCCGAAGCCCGGCGCCTTGACGGCCACGACCTTGACGATGCCGCGGATGGTGTTGACCACCAGGGTCGCCAGCGCTTCGCCTTCCACTTCTTCGGCGACGATCAGCAGCGGCTTGCCTGCCTTGGCGACGCCTTCCAGCACCGGCAGCAGGTCACGCACGTTGGAGATCTTCTTGTCGTGCAGCAGGATGTACGGGTCATCCAGGTCAGCGGTCTGCGACTGCTGGTTGTTGATGAAGTACGGGGACAGGTAGCCGCGGTCGAACTGCATGCCCTTGACCACGTCCAGCTCGTTGTCCAGGCCCGAGCCTTCTTCAACGGTGATCACGCCTTCCTTGCCGACTTCCTTCATCGCATTGGCGATGATCTGGCCGATCGACTCGTCCGAGTTGGCCGAGATCGTGCCGACCTGGGCGATCGCCTTGTCGTCAGCGGTCGGCTTGGAGATGTTCTTCAGCTCGGCGACGGCAGCCACGACGGCCTTGTCGATGCCGCGCTTGAGGTCCATCGGGTTCATGCCGGCGGCCACAGCCTTGGCGCCTTCGCGGATCAGGGCCTGGGCCAGCACGGTGGCGGTGGTGGTGCCGTCGCCAGCGTCGTCGTTGGTGCGGGAAGCAACTTCCTTCACCATCTGCGCGCCCATGTTCTCGAACTTGTCAGCCAGTTCGATTTCCTTGGCGACGGAGACGCCGTCCTTGGTGATGGTCGGGGCGCCGAAGCTCTTCTCGAGCACGACGTTGCGGCCCTTCGGGCCCAGGGTGGCCTTGACGGCATTGGCGAGAACGTTGACGCCGCGCACCATGCGCGAACGGGCGTCTTCACCGAAACGAATATCCTTGGCAGCCATGTGCAGTTACCTCATTGGTAGCGCCGGGCCATGCCCGGCAGCTGGGTGTTGGAATCAGGGGATGAAGCAGGTCGCGCTTACGCTCAGCCGATGACGGCGAGCACGTCGTCTTCGCGCAGGACCTTGTATTCGACGCCTTCGCTCTTGTACGAGCTGCCGGCGTACTGGCCGTAGATGACCTTGTCGCCGACCTTCAGCGAAGGAGCGCGCACGGTGCCGTTGTCCAGCGGCTTGCCCGGGCCCACGGCAACGACTTCACCCTTGGTGGACTTTTCCTTGGCGGAGTCCGGGATCAGAATGCCACCGGCGGAAACTTCGTCGGCTTCGATCGGCTTGACCACAACGCGGTCGTGCAGCGGCTTGATGCTCATGTGGGACCTCTTAAGTTATTGATTGGTCTGAAAAAGTCCGGCGATGTTAGCACTCGCACCAAGCGACTGCCAGCAACGCGCGTGAAAAAGCCCGACAGGTCGGGAGCACGACAGAGATGGAGCTGGCGCCGGGCCTTTCAAGGCCGCCCGGGCAAAAATTTTTGCGGCGACGGTTGCGCGCGGATCCACGCCTGGCAGCCGTGCCTTCACGCGGCTGGCGCGCGGCTCGCCCTTGGCGCGCCCTCGCTTTTAGTGACCGCCGTCTCAGTGTCAGATATCTGGCGTTCATTTACGACAAAGTGTCACTGGATCGGCCTTACGGTGGCCCGGCATTCCCAATCACAAGGAGTAGTCGATGCGATTGCTGTCCCCGCTCGCCGCCGCCTGCCTGCTGGCGCTGGCCGCCGCACCGGCCCAGGCCGAGGTCTTCATCAACGAACTGCACTACGACGACAGCACCGCTGCCGGTGACGTCGGCGAAGCCATCGAAGTGGTCGCCACCGCCGGCGAGGACCTGTCCGGCTACCGCCTTTACCTCTACAACGGCAGCAACCCGTCGGCTGCGACCGTCTACGCCAACAATGCCGTTCCCGCCGGCACCGCTGCCGGCTGCGGCAGCGCCACCCTGGCCGTGGTGACCTACCCCACCAACGGCCTGCAGAACGGTCCCAATGATGGCATTGCCCTGGTCGACGCCAGCGGCAAGGTGGTGCAGTTCCTCAGCTATGAAGGCGCGATCACCGCCTCCGGTGGCCCCGCCGCCGGCATGACCAGCCAGAACATCCCGGTTGCCGAGACCAACAGCACCGCCGCCGGTACCTCCCTGCAGCTGACCGGCAGTGGCAGCCAGTACACCCACTTCACCTGGGCCGAATCGGCCAGACAGACCTTCGGCAGCTGCAACAACAGCCAAACCTTCAGTGGCGGCGGCACCCCCGGCCCGAACACCCCGCCCTCGGTCTCCACCACCACCCCGGCGCAGGGCAGCAGCACGTTCCCGGCAGCGGCCGATCTGGAAGTGGTGTTCAGCGAGACCGTCAGCCTGGCCAGTGGCGCCTTCGCGCTCACCTGCGGCACCTCCGGCAGCGTCCCGCTGACCTGGCCTGCCAGCGGCAAGAGCGTGAAGCTTTCCACCAACACCGCGCTGGTGGCCGGTGAAGCCTGCCGCTTCGACATCCGCGCCGCGCGCATCGCCGATTCGCAGGGCGCCCGCCCGGCGGCCGACAGCCGCATCGCCTTTACCGTGGCCACCACCACCGGCAACCCGGACCCAGGCAACCCCGGCGGCCCGGCCGGTTACTACGCGAAGGTGAACACCTCCAGCCCCAGCCAGCTGCGCTGCTCGCTGCACGAGACGATCAAGGGTCACACCGCCTATCCCTACAGCGGCTCGGGCACCAGCACCTGGACCATCCTGGAGATCGCCGACGAGGATCCCAACAACGCCGGCAAGATCCTCGATGCCTACCGCAACCGCAGCTACACCAAGGTGACCGACCGCGCCGGCAGCGGCGGCGGCCTGAAGTACAACCGTGAGCACACCTGGCCGAACTCGCTGGGCTTTGCCAGCACCACCGGCGACAAGGGCCTGCCGTACGCCCCGTACACCGACACCCACATGCTCTACCTGACCGACGCACAGTGGAACGCCGACCGCGGCAACAAGCCGTTCGGCAAGTGCGACGCCAACTGCGGCGAGCGCGCCACCGAGGCCAACAACGGCCAGGGCGGTGGCAGCGGCGGTTACCCGGGCAATTCGAACTGGGTACGTACACCGGACGGCAACGGCGGCACCTTCGAGGTGTGGGGTGCGCGCAAGGGCGACATGGCGCGTGCGGTGCTGTACATGGCCATCCGCTATGAGGGCGGCAAGGATGCGGCTACCGGCCAGTCCGAGCCGGACCTGGAGCTGACCGACGACCGCAGCAAGATCGTCAAGACCAGCAGTTCGCCGGCCTACATGGGCCTGCTGTCGACGTTGATCGACTGGCACCTGGCCGACCCGCCGAGTGCTGCAGAGCGTGCCCGCAATGACGTGATCTACAGCTTCCAGGGCAACCGCAACCCGTTCATCGACCACCCCGAGTGGGCCACCCCGGGCCTGTTCACCTCCGCCAAGCCGGCCACCTGCCAGCTGGCCAACTGATCGCGCAACGCTGCGGTCCACTGCCGCCGCCGGGCCTTGTCCCGGCGGCGGCCCTATACTCGACGGTCATGTCGACCGTCGATCCCGTCCTGCTGTTGTTGACCACCTGCCCGGACCGGGCCAGTGCCGAGCGCATCGCGCACGCGCTGGTCGCCGAGCGACTGGCAGCGTGCGTCACCCGCCTGGACGGCGCGCAGTCGACCTACCGCTGGCAGGGCGAGGTCACCACCGACGCCGAACTGCAGTTGCTGGTGAAAACCACCGCGAGCCGCGTCGATGACGCAATCGCCCGGATCGTCGAACTGCATCCGTATGAACTCCCGGAGTGCATCGCGGTCGAAACCCGGGCCGGCCTGCCGGCGTATCTGGACTGGATCCGGGCACAGACCCGGGAGGACACTGATTGAAGACTCTGTTTGCGCGTGGCGCCGCCCTGTGCGCCCTGTTGTGGCTTTCACTGCCAGCCTTCGCGCTGGATGAGAAGGATCTGTTGCCGGTGGACCAGGCGTTCGCGCTGACCGCCAGTGCCCCCGAGCGGGGCCAGATCCAGCTGCGGTTCAAGATTGCCCCGGGCTATTACCTGTACCGGCACCGCACGACGGTGAAGGCCGACCCGGCGTTCAATGCCGCTGCACTGCAGATGCCGGCGGGCAAGAAGCACCACGACGATTTCTTCGGCGAGGTGGAAACCTACCGCGAGCGCCTGCAGGCCACCCTGCCTGGTGCACCCACCGATGCCGCCGGCACCATCAGCCTGGAAGTGCGTTACCAGGGCTGCGCCGACGCCGGCGTCTGCTACCCGCCGCAGAAGCGCGTGATCCAGGTCGCCCTGCCCGGTGCCGGTGGCACGCCAGCGGCCCTGCCAACTGCACGCGCCACCGGCACCAGTGCGTTCAACAACCCGCTGGCCGGCGCCGGTGGTGGGCTGCGCCTGCCAGGTACGAGCAACACCCAGGCATTGCCGCTGCCCTCGGAACAGGCCTTTGGCTTTGATGCCATCGCCAGTGATGGCAACACCCTGCTGCTGCGCTTCAGTCCGGCACCCGGCTATTACCTGTATCGCGACCGCACCTCGCTGAAGCTGGAAGGCAGTGCCGGCGTGCTGGCTGACAAGCCGCGCTGGCCGGCCGCGCAGTCGCATCGCGACGAGCACTTCGGTGATGTGGCGGTCTATTTCAACCAGGTGGAAGTGCCGGTGCCGCTGCGCCGCAGCCGCGCCGACGCGGTGGACAGCACGCTGGTGGTGACCTTCCAGGGTTGCCAGACCGATGGCATCTGCTACCCGCCGATGACGCGCCGGGTGAAACTGGCAATTCCGGCCGGCAAGGCCACCCCTTCCGGCACAGCACCGGCGGCGCGCGACGAGGTGATCCGCTCGCTGCCTGCCGCGGCTGTCGGCAGCACCCGCGAAGGTGCCAACGGTACGCCGCTGCGCCTGCTGCCAACCGTACCCAACGCCCCCGCGGCGGCTGAAAGCGCCGGCGTTGAGGGTGCAGGCAGCGACGCGTTCGCCGCTGATGCCCGGCAGGACAACGCGCTGCGCACCAAGGCACCGACCAGCGTGCCGAAGACCGACACCTCGCTGCTGTGGGTGCTGCTGCTGGCGCTGGGCGGTGGCCTGGTGCTGAACCTGATGCCGTGCGTGCTGCCGATCCTGTCGCTGAAGGTACTGAGCCTGGCCCAGAGCGGCGAAAGTGCCGAGCGCGCCCGCAGCCATGCCATGTGGTACACGCTGGGCGTGCTGGTGGCCTTTGCGGTGATCGGCGCGCTGATGGTCGGCCTGCGCATGCTCGGCAACGCGGTCGGCATCGGCTTCCAGCTGCAGCATCCCGGCGTGGTGGCGGCGTTGGCCTACATCATGTTCGCGGTGGGCCTGAGCCTGTCCGGCGTGTTCACCATGGGCGGCGGCATCGGCAATTTCGGCCAGTCGCTGGCCCGCCGCAGTGGCCCGGCCGGTGATTTCTTCACCGGTGTGCTGGCCTGTGTGGTCGGCAGCGCCTGCGTCGGCCCGTTCTTCGGCCCGGCGGTGGCCTATGCCTTCGTCGCCCCGCCAGTGGCGGCGATGCTGGTCTTCCTGTTCCTCGGCCTGGGCCTGGCGCTGCCGTTCCTGCTGATCGGCTTCGTGCCGGCGCTGGCCCGCCGCCTGCCCAAGCCCGGCCCGTGGATGGAAACGCTGAAGCACGTGCTGGCCTTCCCGATGTACGCGGCCGCGTTGTGGCTGTTGTGGGTGCTGGGCAAGCAGCGCGGTGTGGACGGCATGGCACTGGCGCTGGGTGGCCTGCTGCTGCTGACCGGCGGCCTGTGGCTGTTCGAACGCAGCCGCTGGCGCAGCCAGCGCGCAGCCGGGTTGCTGGGCGTGCTGCTGGCGATCGCCGCGCTGGTGCCGGTCTGGGGCGTCACCCAGTTGGCACCGCCGGCGCGCGCCGCACAGGCGAACAGCGAGAACGTGGTCGAGTATTCACCGCAGATGCTGGACCGCCTGCGCGCCGACAACCGTGTGGTGTTCGTCAACATGACCGCCGACTGGTGCGTGAGCTGCAAGGCCAACGAACGTGCGGTGCTGTCGCGCCCGGAGTTCAAGGAACTGCTCAAGCGCACCAACGCGGTGTACATGCGCGGTGACTACACCAACGTCGATCCGCAGATCACCGCGTTCCTGGATGAGCACAAGGCGGTAGGCGTGCCGCTGTATGTGGTGTACGGCCCCGGCGCGCCGCCGACGGTGCTGCCGACCCTGCTGACCCAGGCGCTGGTGGAAGAAGCCCTGCTGCGCACCGCGCGATGAAATGGCAACGGCCAGCGCTGCTGTGGACAGCAGTGCTGGCTGCCGGGCTTGGCCTGTGGGCCGGCAGCCGGCTGACGCCGGCGCCCGAGGCACCCGCACCCGCACCACCCTCGCCACCGATGCTGCGCCCCGGTGATGCATTGCCAGCATTGGTGCTGCCCGGCATCGACGGCCAGGTGCTGGATGTCCGCCAGCATTTCGCAGGGCGGCCGTTGCTGGTGAATGTATGGGCCAGCTGGTGCGGTCCATGCGTGGAAGAAATGCCCGAACTGGCGCGTTTTGCCGAGAAGCAGGGAACACGCGGCGTGCAGGTGCTGGGCCTGGCCCTGGACACCCCCGAAGACGTGCGCCGCTTCCTGCAGCGCGTGCCGGTGGACTACCCGATCGTGATCGAGACCCCGGGGCCACGCGATGCCAGCGTGCAGCTGGGCAATACGCAGGGCCTGCTGCCCTACAGCGTGCTGTTCGATGCGCAGGGGCGGCTGGTGAAAGCCAAGCTCGGACCGTTCGCCCACGGCGAGATCGACAGCTGGGTGAAGTGAGGTTTTCTGCAGGGCTGCGCCCTGCACCTGCAGAGGCCGGAGCCGAAGCCGGAGCCGGAGCAAGATCAAAGGCGACGCTGGTTTGCTGCTGGTTGGGCGGGGGGGGGGGGGGGGGGGGGGGGGGGGGGGGGGGCAGCGCAGCCGCCCGGCGAGGGGCGGGGGGGGGGCGCGGCGCGCCCCGCCCCGCGCCGCCCTCCTTGACCGCAGCCGCCCGCGACCGGGAGAATTGCGAGATTAATTCTCATTTGCTGTTACGCAGGATGCGGGCGGCAGCCTCGACGGCCCTCGATCCCGATGTTCAAGAACGTCCTGTTCCAACTGCACTGGCTGCTGGGCATCAGCGCGGGTGCCATCCTGGCCGTGATGGGCCTGAGCGGGGCGACCCTGTCGTTCGAGGATGAGCTGCTGCGCGCAGCCAACCCCGGCTTTGCCGCGATCGCCGAGCACCATGCCGACAACCAGCAGCCGCTGCCCCTGAGCGAGCTGGTGCCGTTGCTGCAGGCGAGCAACGAACGATCGCTGCAACGCCTACGGGTGGATGCCACCGGCCAACGCCCTTCGGTGGCCCGCTTTGCCGGTGGCAAGGACCACTGGGTGTATTTCGATCCGTACAGTGGCGAGCGCTTCAGCGCGCTGCGCGGGCAGGCGCTGTTCGATTTCGTGGAAGACCTGCACCGCCACCTGGTGGCCGGCGAGCGTGGCAAGTGGATCACCGGCAGCTGTGCGATCGCCCTGCTGTTCTTCACCTTGTCCGGGTTGTACCTGCGCTGGCCCCGGCGCTGGTGGCACTGGCGCAGCTGGCTGGCGGTGGAGTGGGCACGCACAGGCCGTGGCTTCCTCTGGAGCCTGCACTCGGTGATCGGCACCTGGGTACTGCTGATCTACCTGATGAGCGCACTGACCGGTCTGTGGTGGTCGTTCGACTGGTACCGCAACGGGCTGAACCAGGTGCTGGGTGTCGCACCGCCGGCCAAACACAAGGTCGCCATGGACGCGCGCCTGGACCTGCGCAGCATCGAGACCACACTGTACGCATTGCCGGGGGTGCGCCAGGGCTTCATCGACCTGCGCCTGCCTGAAAAGCCAGGGCAGGCACTGAACGTGCGGGTGATGTCAGGCGATCCTGCGCAGCGCGGCGGCCATCATGATCGCGCGCATGACCTGCTGCAGCTTGATCCCGCCAGTGGCGCGATTCTGGATGCGCGCCCGTATGCACGGCAGAACGCCGGCAGCCAGCTCGCCACCAGCATGTTCGCGCTGCACTCCGGCAGCTTCTTCGGCGTGCCCGGGCGCATCGTGGTGATGCTCAGCAGCCTGGGCATGAGCCTGTTCTTCATCACCGGCTGGCTGTTGTACCTGGACCGTCGGCGCGGCCAGCGCGCGGCGCGTGCACTGCGGGGGTCGCTTGCCGTGGATGCATCGCCGGCCGCAGGCAGGCCGTGGCTGGTGGTACATGCCAGCCAGAGCGGACTGGCCGAGCAGTTGGCCTGGCGCGCGGCAGCACAGCTGCAGGCAGCCGGCCATGCGGTGCAGGTGTTGCCGCTGGCACGGGTAACGTCCATGCAGCTGCAGACCACCTCCCAGGCCTTGTTCGTGCTCAGCACGTTCGGCGATGGCGAGCCACCGGACAGTGCACGCCGCAGCGCACGCCTCCTGCTGGCACAGCAGCCGGACCTGGGTGGACTCCGCTACGGCATGCTCGCACTGGGCGACCACCAGTACGCGCGGTACTGCGGGTTCGGCATCCAGATCGAGGACTGGCTTGCCAGCGCGGGCGCGCAGCCGCTGTTCTCGCGCATCGATGTCGATGCGGCCTCGGTGGCGGCGCTGCGCCAATGGCAGCTGCAGCTGGCGGTGCTGACCGGTATCAGCACCGACGACAGTGTGTTGCCGGCGGCCACGGTGATGCACGACTGGCGTCTGCTCGGCCGCACCCTGCTCAATGTCGGCAGCGTGGGAGGCGAGATCTGGCAGGTGCGCCTGGCGCCGCCAGCCGACATCGGCTGGCAGGCCGGCGACATCCTGCATGTCGCGCCCCGGCACGAGGCCGCGCATGCGGCCGCAGTGCTACGCGCGCACGGCCTGGATCCGCTGCAACCGGTGCTGGTCGATGGCGGCGCCAGGACCTTGCTGGAACTGGCCAGCGAGCGCGTGTTGCCCGATCCCGGCAATGCGCTTCCGGTGCAGGATGCCTGCCTGTGGCTGTCGGGCCTGTCGTCGCTGCCGGGGCGCGAGTACTCGATCGCATCATGCGGTGCCGATGGCGAAGTGGAGCTGGTGGTGCGCCTGGTGCACGACGCGCAAGGTCGCGCCGGCCTGGGCTCGGGATGGCTTTCATTGCACGCACCGGTAGGCGCGGCCATTGCCGCACGCGTGCATCGCAACCCGGGCTTCCATCGCCAGCGGGGCGCCCCCATGCTGCTGATCGGCAACGGCACCGGCATTGCCGGCCTGCGCAGCCTGCTGCGCGAGGCGGCACAACAGGGAGAGCATGGCCATTGGCTGCTGTTCGGCGAGCGCCAGCGTGCGCACGATTTCCTGTTTGCCGACGAGATCACCCGATGGCAGGCCGGCGGGCACTTGATGCGCGTGGACCTGGCATTCTCCCGCGATGCCGACGATGGCAGCTACGTGCAGCACCGGTTGCGCGCTGCCGCCGCTGAACTGCCGCTGTGGCTGGCACGGGGTGCGGTGATCCACGTGTGCGGATCACTGCATGGCATGGCGGAAGGCGTGGACCAGGTGCTGCGCGAGGCGCTGGGTGATGAAGCAGTGGAACTGCTGCTTGAGAACGGACGCTACCGGCGCGACGTGTACTGAGGTCGTACGCCGGGCAGGGCCCGGCGCCACCGTTTCATCACACAGCGGCATCCTGCACCTTCATCCCACACCGGCCGGCATGCTCACGCGGCCACGCGCGTGTGTTGCTCCGGTTGCAGGCGGAACAGCGCCACGGCCTCGGCCAGTGCCCTTACCTGGGCCTGCATCTGCGCGGTGGATGCACCCGCCTCCTCGACCAGGCTGGCGTTGCGTTGCGTACTGGCCTCCATCTGCACGACCGTCTGGTTCACCTGGGCGATGCCGGCATGCTGCTCCTGCGACGCGTCGCGGATGCCCGCCAGCAGCGCGGCCAACTGCTGCACGCTGCCGACGATTTCACCCATCGTGGTACCGGCCTGTTCGGCCTGTGCATTGCCCTGGCCAACACGCATCACCGAATCCTCGATCAGCCCCTTGATCTGCTTGGCCGCGTCCGCACTGCGCTGGGCCAGCAACCTCACTTCGGCGGCGACCACAGCGAAACTGCGCCCCTGCTCGCCGGCCCGTGCAGCCTCCACCGCCGCGTTCAGGGCCAGGATGTTGGTCTGGAAGGCGATTCCGTCGATCAGCTGGATGATGTCACCGATCCGCCGCGACGCGGCGCTGATGCCCTGCATGGTCGCCACCACCTGGCCGACCGCCGCACCGCCGCGCCCGGCAACCTGCGCGGCATCGCGCACCAGGCCATCAGCACGCCCGGCCGCATCGGCATTGCGGCCAACGGTGTCGGTCAGTTCGTGCATGGATGCTGCGGTCTCCTCCAGATTGGCGGCCTGCTGTTCGGTGCGCTGCGAGAGATCGTGGTGGCCGGCAACAATCCCGGCCACGCCGACATCCAGGTGTGCGGTGGCCTGCTGGATGCGGGTGACGATCTGTCCCAGCTGCGCGACGGTCGCGTTGGCGTCGTCGCGCATGCGTGCGAACACGCCCTGCAGATCGCCCTCCATGCGTACGCTCAGGTCACCGCGCGCCAGTGCGGCCAGCAACGCCTGCAGGTCCGCCAGGTTGGTCTCGAAGGTGGCCAACAGGCGGTTGATGCTGGTGGACAGCGTGCGCACGAAGCCCTGTTTTCCTTCCAGCACGATTCGCCCGTGCAGGTCACCGTGGGCAGCGGCATCGACCAGCGCAGCCACCTCGGTTTCGAGCAGGGTTTCCAGCGCGCGGCTGTGCCATTCCACGGCGACACCGAGGAACTGTTCGTCCTCGATGATGGCGTTTGAAATCAGCTGGTAGCGGGTGCCAGCGTGGACAATCTCACGCTCCCCGCGCTGGCGGATGCCGCTCAGGCCTGCCAACGCAGCATGCAGGCGAACGGCATCACTGCCGATCAGGGCATCGGCGGAAACATCGAGCAGCTGCAGCAGCGCCGGGTTGGCATAGGCCACCTGCCCTTCGGCGTCGACCACCATCAGGCCGGCCTGCGCGCTGTCCAGTGCCTGCCGTACACGGGCGTTGCCACGTGCCACCGCACGTTCGGTTTCAATACGGGCGCGCAGGCGCTGCTGCATGTCGACCAGGCGTTGCGCCAGTTGGCCGATTTCATCGTTGGCGTTATGCACGCGCAGCGTGGTGTCGAGCCGGTCGTCGGCGATGTCGCTGGCAAAGCGCAGGGTGTCCTGGATCGGTCGGCGCACCGCGCGCAGCACCAGCACCAGACTGGTGATGAGTACGCCCGCCACCAGCAGCACGGTCGCCACGAACAGCACGCTGGCCGCACGTGCACCCGCCTGCTGGCGTAGTTGCGCCTGTCCCAGCGCCGCCGCCTGGGCCTGCTGGAAGGCAGCCAGTGCCGGCCCGACCGCGGCGGCTGTATCAAGCAGCGACTGCGCCTCGACATCCAGGCCGACACGTGCGGCGGTGTAGCCCAGCAATGCGGCCTGGTAGGACTCCATGCCGCTGCGCAGACGCTCCTGTTCGTCCGCCGACAGGCCAGCCAATGCCAGATCGAAGGGCAGCTTCTCTTCGCTGGCACGGTCGGCATGGGTGGAATCACCATCGAGCAGCAGCAACGCCTCCTGGCGGCGCATCCGCTGCACGTGCAGGGCCAGCACCGGGCGCTCCAGCGCATCCACCTGCGCCTGCAGGGCGTCTGCAGCCTGCTGCAGCTGCGCAGCCAGGCCGGCTTCACCGCGCCCCATCTCATCCACCCGTTCAAAGAGCGCGGCAATGCCCTGCGAGAACGCATCGACAGTGCCGGTCATCGCCTGCAGCACCTTGCGCCGGCCTGCATCCATGGGCAATGCGCGCAGGGCCTGCAGATCCTGCTTCAGTGCCTGCTGGGCGGCCAGCAACCGGGTCCGGTCCGCATCATCGAAGCTGCGTGCATACTGGGTCTGCAGGCGCCGGGCCTCGGCCACCCGCGCAGCCAGCGAAGCGACCAGATCGCTGCCACGCTGGTAGCTGGCCTGGTCGCGTGCGGCCTGCACGTTGGCGTGGCTGGTCCAGGCGTGGACGGCAACGATGGCCATCAGGCCCAGGCCACAGACCAGCAGGGTCGCCTTGAGCTTGTCGGCGACACTGAGGCGATGGGGCTGCAGCCAGCGCAGCAGGCCAGTGGACAGCGCGCGCGGCCAGGACATGCGGGCGCGCAGGGACCGAAGGCGGGGAACAACGGTCGACATGACAGACTCCAGGCGGAAGGACGCACCTGTATCGGCCTGTAGCGCGGGAACTTTAGCGCCATCGGGAAACATTTCCGTTGAGCGGCGCAGTCGTCGCTTTTGTACCGGCAGAAGGCGACCGGGGCGTGACACCGGCGGGACGGACTTGACCTCAACCCCTGTTGCGGTTGCACAGTGGGCCTCCCCGCCTGCGATGACCGCCATGCCCATCGACGTCGACCGTTACCTGCAGCGCCTGCAGCTGGACGCCCCACCGCCGCTCACGCTGGCCGGATTGACCCTGCTGCAGCAGCGCCACAACGCCCTCCTGCCCTTCGAAACCCTGACCTCGCTGCTGCGCGACGCGGTGCCGATCGACCTGGAAAGCGTGCAGTTCAAGCTGCTGCATGCCCAGCGCGGCGGCTATTGCTTCGAACTCAACGGCGCATTCCTGGCCCTGCTGCAGGCCTTGGGCTTCAACGCGCAGCCACTGAGCGCACGCGTACTGCTGTCGGCCACCGATGGCGAGCTGACCGCGCGTACGCACCTGCTCATGCGCGTGCGCCTGCTGGACGACGACTGGCTGGTGGATACCGGCTTCGGCGGCCTGACCCCCACCATTCCGCTGCGGCTGCATGAGACCGCCGTGCAGGACACTCCGCATGAGCGCTATCGCCTGGCGCGACTGGACAATGGCGACTTCATGCTTGCCGCCGAAGCCGGGGATGACTGGCGCCCGCTGTACCGCTTCGACCTGCAGGCACCCGCGCCGATCGATAACGAGGTTGGAAACTGGTACGTGTGCACCCATCCGCAGTCGAGCTTTCCCGGCCAACTGCGTGCATCACTGACCGGCCCGGACTGGCGCCGCACCATCGGCAGCGGCAACTACACCGAGTACCGGCCCGGCCAGGCGCCGGACAGGCGTCCGCTGCGAGATGTGCAGGACGTGCGCGAGGTACTGCAGCAGCGCTTCGGCATGCGCCTGCCCGATGACCCAAGGCTGGACCCGGCGATCTCCGACTGGCTGCAGCGGTCGCAGACAGAAGCCCGATAGAGCAGGACCAGGCTCGACACTACGCAGGCATCGGCGCCTGCACGGCGATCCGGTTGCCTTCGCTGTCGCGGATCTCGGCCACCCGCCAGTCACCTGCCACGTCCGGGCCGAAGCAGAGCTCGGCGCCGGCCTGCAGGGCACGCTGCAGGCTGTCATCCAGGTCATCCACGCCCACATAGATGCGCGCGCCCTGCTCCGAAGGCAGATAGCTGTCACCCTGCACCAACGCCATGCTGGCGCCACCGGCCACATCATCGAAGGGCAGATAGGCCATCCGGCAATCATGCACGACCACCGGTGCATCGATCCTCACCTGCAGCCACCGCTGGTAGAAGGCAATGGCACGTGCCAGGTCGGTGACGGGGACTTCAACGTGCAGGATCGGATTCATGGGGTTCGGCCGAGGGGTATGCAGGGTGCAGGCATGGCGGCCATTCATGCCGCCACTGTGCCTGTGGTGCATGCGCGGCGCGAACACCGCGCACAGGGGACGGTGGCATGCTGGCCGCCCACCTGTGCCGGAGTGTCTCATGCCCCTGTCCGATCATCGCCATGCGCTGGCACCGTCTGGATTCCTGCGCGTTGCAATCAACCTGGGCAATCCGGTGCTGGCGCAGGGCGATGCCGATGCGCCACACGGCCCTTCGGTGGAACTGGCCACGGCCTTGGCGCAGCGGCTGGGTGTGCAGGCGCGCTTCAACTGCCACGACGCCGCCGCATCGGTGGTGGCGGCGGCCGCCACCGACGCGTGGGACCTGGCCTTCCTGGCGGTGGACCCGGCGCGCGCCGACCGTATCGCCTTCAGTGCGCCGTACGTTGAGATCGAAGGCACTTATCTGGTGCGCGATGACAGTGCGGCGCAGCAGGTTGCCGATCTTGACCGGGCCGGCCTGCGCATCGCAGTGGGACGCGGGGCGGCCTACGACCTGTTCCTCAGCCGTGATCTGCGACAGGCGACGATCGAGCGCGCCGATACCTCTGCAGCTGCGATCACGCTCTTCGATCAGCAGCGACTGGATGCAGCGGCCGGCGTACGCCAACCGCTGCAGGCCTGGGCACAAGCGCACCCGGGTCATCGCGTGCTGGACGATCGATTCACGGTGATACAGCAGGCCGTGGCGGCGCCTGCGGCACGCCCGGCGGCGGCGTTGCGGGCGCTGTTTGCCGAAGTGGAGGCGATCAAGCAGGGGCCGCTGCTGGAACAGGCCTTCGCACGCGCCGGGCAGGCGGTCACCCTGGTGCGGTGATGCGGGCCCACGCAGGCGCAGCGCCGGGCATCAGGTCGTGCGTGCTTCAGCCGGCGTCTGCCGCCTGCATGTGCCGCACGTGCTCGGTGGCCTGCGCATGCAGCCATTCGCGGAAGGCAAGGAAGCCCCGGTGGCGGGCCGAGCGCTGCGGGTAGACCAGCCAGTGCGGCCATGCGGTTTTCAGGCGACGGTCGGACAACGCAACCAGCTGGCCGGAATCGAGCAGCAGCCGCGCGCGCGTTACCCGGCCCAGGGCAACGCCCACGCCGTCCAGTGCGGCGCGATGGTGGGCTTCGGAGTCATCCAGCACCACCACGAACCGCGAGGGCGGGCGCTGCCCGATCAGCGCGAACCACGCCCCCCACGCACCATCCGGGTCACCCAGCAATGGCCATTGCGCCAACGGCACCCGATCGATGCCGCCCATGCGCTCGATCAATGCCGGGCTGGCCATGGGCAGCAGCCATTCGTCGAACAACGGTTCCACCACCAGCCCCGGCCATTGACCGGTGCCCAGCCGCAGCGCTGCGTCGAACTGCAGCTGCCGATCGAAGTCGATCAGCCGCTCGCTCGACTGCAGGTTGATTTCGATCTGCGGATGGGTGGCCACGAAGTTGCCGAGCCGCGGCACCAGCCACGCGCTGGCCATGGAAGGCACGGCGCTGATGGTGAGTACATGTTCGGGGCGTGCAGCGTAGGGCTGGAAGGCGTCGTTGATCGCATCCAGATGGGGACCCACCTGCTCCAGCAGCCGCTGCCCTTCCAGGGTCAGCGCGACTCCGCGCGCCTGCCGTATCAGCAGCGGCTGGCCCAGGCGCTCCTCCAGCTGGCGCATCTGGTGGCTGAGTGCGCTGACCGTCAGGTTCATCGATGCAGCGGCACGGGACAGGTTTCCAAGTCGCGCAGCAGCGATGAAACCCTGCAGGGCGTGCAGCGGTGGGCGTGACATAAGGCTTGAATTCATCTCAAGTCGACCTTGCGGAAATGTCGCTTTTTGCGCCCCCATGCTGCCCGTATCGTGCATTCCACTCAAGTGGAGGCGCGATCATGAACATCTTCAGCGGTCTGTTGTTCCTGCAGGGCCATGTGACCAATGTTGCCCTGGCGCAGCGGCTGGCCAGCCCGGTCCCCGCGGCCCCGGACACGCCGCAGGTGCCGCAGCCGGTCCCCAACTGCAAGCAGGCAACACCTGCCCCGTAGATGGCGCGACACAGCGCTTCAGTACCAGCGCTGCACATGCCCGGGCAGCCAGGGCATCGGGTCGATATCAAGCGCGAGATGGGCATCGAGGGCGTTGCGCAGCGCGGCACTGCCGCTTGCAGAACGAAGGCTCTCTTCTTCCGGCAGCTGCACTGCCGCCCAGTCATGCAGCCGGTCCAGGCGCTGGACCATCACGGCCTGCAGCCAGGGCCGCAGTGGATAGGTGCGGTACCCCTGCGCTGCCAGCCCGCGTACCGCCTCGGCCAATGCCGCGTTGGCACCACGTACCCACTCGGTATGGCCGCCGGCCGTGTCCTCGACCGTCATCGGGGCCGGCGCGCGGTGCAGTTTGAACGGACGCCTCAACTGCAGCTCCAGGTCACGTGCATCGCGCTCGGTTTCCGCTTCCACCAGCGCACCGGCGTGGAGATCGAAGAAGTCGAACCAGCGCCGGTGCAGGGCGCTGATCCGACCCAGCGGATCGCGCGAGAACCCGACCTTGGCGTAGTCCTCCCACGCACAGGGAAAGACATAGGCGAACACACGGCCGTCGATGCGGATATCAGGCTCCATTGCAGCAGCATGGCAGCACCGGCATGTGCTGCACGTGCATTGCGCGGATCCGGCCTCGGCGGTGATCACGATGGGCTATCCTCGCCCGGCCGTCAGTCGCTCCCTCCAGCACATGCCACCGTCTCCTGCCCCTTCATGGATCACCATCGATGCCCACACGCTGCAGATCCTGGCGTCACACGATGCCTATGTACGGCGCCCGCCGGCGTCGCTGACCAAGCTGATGACGGCCTACGTGGCCTGTGAAGCCGTCGCTGCAGGTGCACACGCCTGGGCCGATGCGATCGTCGTCGACGCGCGTGATGTGCAGGCGGTGGCCGACGATGAGACCCGCATGGGCCTGGTGCCCGGCGAGACCGTCACGCTGCGCAGATTGCTGGAAGGCCTGATGATTGTCTCCGGCAATGATGCCGCGCTCGCCCTGGCCCGCCACCTGGCGGGTTCGCAGGCGGCTTTCGCGCAACGCATGAACGACTGCGCGCGGGCACTCGATCTGCGCGATACCCACTTCATCTCGGTATCGGGCATCACCACGCCGGGCCACCACTCCACCGCGCGCGACATGGCGATGATGGCGGCCAGGCTGATCGGTCGCCATCCGGGCCTGTTGGCGATCACCGCCCAGCGCAGGTTCGTGCACGGTGCAGTGGACAAGGCCAACCAGAACGCCCTGCTGGGCGAGGATGGCGTGGACGGCCTGAAAACCGGCTACACGCAGGCAGCGGGTTTCTGCCTGGCGGCAACCGCGGGCAGGCACGCGCACGGCGACGCCTCGCTGAAGCGCCTGATCACCGTGGTGCTCGGTGCCGGATCGCGCGCGGCACGCGATGATCAGGTGCGCGCGGAACTGGCGGCAGGCTTCGCTGCGACGATGGAACACGCACCGCACGCGTGATGGGCGCGTCGTGCAGACAGCGCGGGCGAAGCGCTCTATAGTCCAGCGCCCTGCCGAGTACACCACCGATGGATCGACGCGCCCTGTGCTGGATGCTTGCCCTGTGCTGCGCACTGGGTGCGTTCCATGCCAACGCCGGCGAGCTCAACCGCGCCGAGAGCGAGTCACTGCGGCAGGACGTGCAGTCGTTGCTGTCCACCCTCACCCGTGGCGACGTGGATGCGATGATCGACCGCAGCCACGCCAGCGTGAAGCGCTTTGCCGGCGGCGATGCCGCGTATGCGAAGGCCGCGCGTGATGCGCTGAAGGTGCTTGATGACATGGGGGTGATCGTCATCAGCGATGAGGCCGGCACCCCGACCCGCACCTATGCCGCCGGCCCCGAAGAGGTGTGCTTCGTGCCGCGCACCACCGTGTTCACCGTCGACGGACAGACCGTGAAGAGTCTCACCTTCATGGTGGCCATCCGTCCGCGCGGCGGTTCGCCGTGGCGCTACATCGACGGTGCCGTGATGCAGGCGATGCCCGAGCTGCTGCGACAACTGCTGCCTGAGCTGGAGCCGGATGTGCCGCTGCCGCCAGTCGTCGTCGAACCGCAGTAAGGCGCTTGCGCTGCGCGCATCACGTACTGCGCCTGACCATGGAAACAATCACCCGCTGCAGTTCAGCTTCGGCGTCGGCCTGCTCGACCGCTGCGGCCGCAACCGCTTCGGACAGCGCTTCGGCTGCACCCAGGATGGCCCACAGCCCGCTGTTTGGCACGGCATCATCGGCTGCGAACGGGCCCAGCCACTGCGCGCACTTGTCGATGAATTCCTGCTGGTAGCGGCGGCGCACAGCCCGCAGTTCCGGCGAGCCTGCCAACGCCGCGAGGATGTCCTGGATCTCGCTGCCCTGCGATAGCACGCAATCGATGTAGCCCGATGCGATGGCCTGCGCGCGTTCCTTCAGCTTTGCCTTCGCGCTGGCAATGCGCTCATCGAAGACGACCGTCTGCCTCTGGTCGTAGTCTTCATACAGCGCGGCCAACAGGCCGTTGCGGGTCTGGAAATGATCGTAGGCAATCGGCTTGGTGACGCCGGCCGCTTCGGCCAGGCGCCCCAGTGTGAGCGCGTCGGTGCCCTCCTCACCCACCAGCGCCCACGCCACGGCCAACAGCTGGCGCGCACGTTGTTGGCGTGACAGGCGGCGGCGGACGGGCTCGCGCGTAACGGGTGTGGAAGACAAGCGGCAACCATCAGGGCAGGCGGCTTCCGATCTTACGTCCGATGTCCGCTGCCGTCTGCAGATGGGCCTCGGCCATGCCACTGTCGGCGTCCAGCAGCAGTGTCGAAGACAGTACCGGCGCGCCGCAGTAATCGAAGATGCCCTGGTCGATCTGTGTCTTCATTGCCGCACCATAGCCACGGCGGTCGATCATCTGCTGGCCAGCGCCGCCCAATGCCACCAGGTGTACCTGCAACCGCTGCAGCTTCTTTTCCACCTTGCCGTCAGCGCCTTCGTCATAGGCCCAGCCCTGGGTGAACACGCGGTCGATCCAGCCCTTCAGCACGGCAGGAAACGACCACCAGTACAACGGATAGACCAGCACCAGGGTATCGGCGGCGTCCAGGCGCGCGTGCTCGGCGGCCACGTCGGCCGGCACTCCCGCCGTGCGCCGGAACAGTGCGTGGTCGGCCCGGCTGAAGCGCGGGTCGAAGCCTTCGGCCATCAGGTCGGTGGTGGCAACCGTGTTGCCTGCATCGGCGTTGACGATGGCCTCGGCGATGCGCGCGGCAACGGCATGGGTAAGCGAGGTCGACTCGGGATGTGCCACGACGATCCGGGTATGCATGGTGGGGGCTCTGATGTTCATTAGTTACCAATAGTAACTAGCAGGACCACCGACACCAGCACCACGCATGGAACGCTGTCGCGCAGGGCATCGCGCCGGTGCGCGTCACAACCGCGCCTTCGCGCCGAAAGCACGCCGGGCTGCCACGGCCTTGATGCCCGCAGGCGGATGCTTGCCAGACCCACGCAGCATTCACCTGACAGCACACCATGCAAAGCCGCAACGAACGTTCCACCCCACTACCGCGCCTGCTCCTTGTGGAAGACCAGCTCGATCTGGCCGATCTGATGGAGCAGGCCCTGACCGACGAAGGAAATGAGATTGCCCATGCCAACAGCGTCTTCGAGGCGTTGGGCATGCTCGACAACGGCCACTTCGATGGCGCCGTGCTGGACGTGGAACTTCGCGACGGCGTGGTGTTTCCCGTAGCAGATCGCCTGCTCGAACTCGGCATCCCCTACCTGTTTGCTTCGGCGGTCTACGACCAGCTGGTTCCGGTCAGGCACCAGCGTGCGCCCTTCCTGGCCAAGCCTTTCCATGTGCAGGGCCTGCAGCGCGCGGTGCGCGAAGCGCTCGGCGGCATGCGCTGCTCCCCCGTGCCTCCCCGCCCGCCTGTACGCAACTAGGGCTTGAACATCCCGTTGAGCTCGGCGCCTGACGGGGTGCGGGGCAGCGCATCGAATGAGCCGCTGTCCAGCATCTGCGCGGCGGCCTGCAGGAAGCCGGCCCACGCACTGCGCGCCAGCGCGCCGCCGACACTGACCCGCCGTACCCCGAGGTTCGCCGCCTGCTGCATGCTCATCTGGCCCGGTGCGGCGATCAACAGGTTGACCGGCTTGCCGGCCGCGGCAGCCACCACCGCGCGGATCTGTTCGGCCGTGGCGATCCCCGGTGCGTACAGACAGTCGGCACCGGCCTGCGCATAGGCACGGATGCGCGCCAGCGTATCGTCCAGGTCGGGGCGCCCGACGAAGAAGTTCTCCGCTCGGCCCACCAGCATCACATCCTGGCCACTGGCGTCGATGGCAGTGCGTGCGGCCTTCAGGCGCGCGACGCTGTCCTCGATGCTGTACTGGGGCTGGTCCGCATTGCCGGTGGAATCCTCGATCGACAGGCCGGCCACGCCGGTGTCGACCGCCATCCGCACGCTCTGCTGCACCGCCTCGGGATCGGCACCGAAACCGTTCTCGAAATCGGCGTTCACCGGAAGATCGGTCGCCGCCACCATCGTGCGCAGATGGGCCAGGATTTCGGCACGACCCATCGTCCCATCCGCCTGCCCATGCGCCCAGGCATGGCCGGAACTGGTGGTGGCCAGCGCCTGCGCGCCCAGTCGCGCCAGCGCCACGGCACTGCCAACGTCCCAGGGATTGGGCAGCAGGAAGCAACCGGATGCATGAAGCGCCCTGAAGATGGCGCGGCGGTTGTGGATGGCGTGGGCGGTCATTGCGGACTCCTGGTCGATGCGCCGTCCCGACGGGCGATGGCGGTGGTTTTAGCGGGTGACGGGCGTGGGCGTGCCAGCGCCGGCAGGGGCTGTCTTCTGCAATCCCTGCAATACGGCCTTGTCCATCTTCGCTGCCACGCCAACACTGCGACCGGCCAGGTTGGCCACCTGGAACTGCACCGCCACGCCCAGTACCTGGGTCGCCTCGGACAACGTAAGGCCATAGGCCTGGCGCAGCCACTGCAGCATGCCCGAAGTGGCGATGCGCAGCGCGTCATCGCTTGATCCGCCCTGGCCCAGCGTCATGATCTGCGTTGTCGATTCAACACGCGGGGTATTGATCGCGTGCTGCTTCAGCAAGTTGACCGTCACCACCACATCCAGCGATGTTTCCAGCGCCCACTGCGTGGTTTCACCATCTCCCTGCAGCGCATGGCCATCGCCCAGGTACATCAGGGCACCGGGCTGCTGTACCGGCAGGTAGACCGTATTGCCTTCGACCGCCGCGTTGAAATCCATGTTGCCGCCGAAGTCGCCGGTGTCGCCGGTTGACTGCGGCGGGTAGCCGAAGCCGGGTGCCAGCGCCAGGCCGCCGAGCATCGGCCTCACCGGCACCTCGAAATGGCGCAGGCCAGCGCTGGCCCCCAGCGGGCGGGCAACGCCCTTGCTGCGGTCCAGCTGCCAGCGCACCGGCTTGCCCAGCCCGGTGGTTTCAGCCGCCACCCGCGGCGTCTTCAGGCGGCCCACTACCCCATCCAGGCTGTCGGCGTAGTCGCGGTTGAGCTTCAGCGAGGTCAGGGTGATCGCCAGCGTGTCGCCGGGCTCGGCGCCGACCACGAAGAACGGGCCGACCTGTGGATTGCCGAACAACGCGCGGGTGACACCCTTCTCGTCCACGCCACCGGAATCCAGTGTGCGGGTCTGCACCGAATCCCCCGGCCAGACCAGCAGAACCGGTGCGCGGTCTGCGCTGAAGGTATTGGAGTAGTCGCTGGGCATGAACACGTGCCGCTGTGGCGCGGCGGTGGTCCGCGCGGGCACCTTCCAGGCGCTGAAGGCGTGCACGGCGCGTGCCTCGCGGTTGTTGGTGTCCGGCTGTTCGCTCTGCCCCTGCATGTGCATTCCCTGCAGGCGGCCGTTGAACTGATAGCGCTGGCCCTGGCTGTCGGTTGCAACGAACGCCACCTGATCGCCCTTCATCGTGCCGGTTACCGGGTCGGCATCCAGCCGGCCTTCGATGCGCCCGTCCTGCACGTCCAGGTGCAGCGTCTGGTAGTTGTGGTTGCCCCACAGATCGGTGGCCACGATCCACTGGTCGGCGGCCAGGGCATCCAGGGGCAGCAGGGCCAGCAGCAGGGCAGGCAATCGAAGAGAGATGGGCACGGCAGGGACATCCATGAATGCCGACTCGGCAGGTAAGCGCAGTGTAGGAATGCGCTGGCAAGCTCCGCAGTGTCGAATGTAATGTGGCCTGGCGGCATCCCCCCGGCACCCACCCGCCCGTTGCCGAGGCGATACCGGCACTTTTCAAACAAACGATTTAAACACCACTAATTTCGCCGAACTGGACAGCATCCTCAGCTTCCGCCAGACTGCCGCCCTTTCCCGTCAATCGGATCCCATGGCGAAGCTGCTGGTCCTGCATGGCCCCAACCTCAACCTGCTCGGCACCCGCGAGCCGGAGGTCTACGGCCACACCACGCTGGCGGACATCGACCAGGCACTGGTCGCCCAGGCCGCCGATGCCGGTCACGCCGTGGAAAGCCTGCAGTCCAATGCCGAGCACGTGCTGGTGGACCGCGTGCAGGCCGCGCGCACTGACGGCACCGGCTTCATCCTGATCAATCCGGCCGCCTTCACCCATACATCGGTTGCCCTGCGCGATGCGCTGGCAGCGGTGGCGGTGCCGTTCATCGAGATCCACCTGTCCAACCCGCACACCCGCGAGCCCTTCCGCCAGCACAGCTATTTCAGCGACAAGGCGGTCGGTGTGGTCTGTGGCTTCGGTGCCGACAGCTATCGCTATGCGATGGATGCGGCCTTGGCCCGCGTGCAGGCTGCCGTCGCGTGATGAGCCTGTCGCGCGTCCTCGCCAGCGTCGTGCTGTGGGCCGCTGTGTGCGGCGGCGCCGCCGCGTTCGACCGCAAGGACGAAGGCATCGACTGCGCCCACCCGACCACCACGATGGAGAGCGACCTGTGCGCCTCGGACGTGGCCACCGCTGCCGACGCGGAACTCAACGTGGTGTACGCGCAGGCGCGCCGCCAGCTGCGCACGCCGGCCAACGGTGGCAGCTGCAGCTATTGCGGCAACGCCGAGCAGGAACTGGTGCTGGCCCAGCGCGCCTGGATCCAGCTGCGCGACCATGACTGCAATGCCGTGTATGCCCTCAACTCCGATGGCACCGCGCGCAACGGCGCACAGATGCGCTGCCTGATCACCCTCGCGCGCGACCGTACGCGGCAGCTGCGCGATTTCTACGAACTGCTTTGACCCGAGCGCAACGCGCTTCCCACCACACTGACATCCAGAACAAAGAGGCCACCATGGATCTCCGCAAAATCAAGAAGCTGATCGACCTGCTGGAAGAGTCGAACCTGGCTGAAATCGAAATCAAGGAAGGCGAAGAGTCGGTGCGCCTGTCGCGCGCACCGGTCGGCACCTTCGCGCAGATGGCCGCTCCGGCCGCACCGGTGTATGCCGCTCCGGCCGCCACCGCGCAGGCGATGCCGATGCAGTCGCCCACCGAAGCCTCCACCGGCGGCACTGCCAAGCCGGGCAACGCGCTGCCGGAAGGCCACGTGCTGCGTTCGCCGATGGTCGGCACCTTCTATGCCTCGGCCTCCCCGGACAAGCCGGCGTTCGTCAGCATCGGCCAGCAGGTCAAGGCCGGCGAGACCCTGGCGATCATCGAAGCGATGAAGATGTTCAACCCGATCGAAGCCGATGCGTCGGGCACCATCGTCGCCATCCTCGGCGAGAACGGCCAGCCGGTGGAATTCGACCAGCCGCTGTTCGTGATCGGCTAAGGGGCGGCTGCCATGCTCGACAAAGTCGTCATTGCCAACCGAGGGGAAATCGCGCTGCGCATCCTGCGCGCGTGCAATACCCTGGGTATCCGCACGGTGGCCGTGCATTCCACGGTCGACCGCAACCTCAAGCACGTGGCCATGGCCGATGAGTCGGTCTGCATCGGGCCGGCATCGTCGGCGGAAAGCTACCTCAACATCCCGGCCCTGATCGCCGCGGCCGAGGTTACCGATGCCCAGGCCATCCACCCGGGCTATGGCTTCCTCTCCGAGAACGCCAACTTCGCCGAGCGCGTGGAAGAATCCGGCTTCATCTTCATCGGCCCCAAGGCAGACACCATCCGCCTGATGGGCGACAAGGTGGAAGCCATCCGCGCGATGAAGTCTGCCGGTGTGCCCTGCGTGCCCGGTTCCGGCGGCCCGCTGGGCGAGGACATCGTCGCCAACACCAAGATCGCCCGTGAGATCGGTTACCCGGTCATCATCAAGGCCGCGGGCGGCGGCGGCGGCCGCGGCATGCGCGTGGTGCACGCCGAAGCCTCGCTGAAGACCTCCATCGAAACCACCAAGAGCGAGGCCAAGGCCGCGTTCGGCAATGGTGAGGTCTACATGGAAAAGTTCCTGGAGAATCCGCGCCACGTGGAGATCCAGGTGCTGGCCGACGGCCAGGGCAACGCGATCCACCTGGGTGAGCGTGACTGCTCGATGCAGCGTCGCCACCAGAAGGTGGTCGAGGAAGCACCGGCACCGGGCATCACCGCCGAACAGCGCGAGCAGATCGGCAAGGTATGCGTGGAAGCCTGCATCCGCATCGGCTATCGCGGCGCCGGCACGTTCGAGTTCCTGTACGAGGACGGCCGCTTCTACTTCATCGAAATGAACACCCGCATCCAGGTGGAGCATCCGGTCACCGAAATGGTCACCGGCATCGATCTGGTGGCCGAGCAGCTGAAGATCGCCGCTGGCCAGAAGCTGTCGATCAAGCAGAGCGACGTGGTGCTGACCGGCCATGCCATCGAATGCCGCATCAACGCCGAAGACGCTGAAACGTTCGTGCCGAGCCCGGGCACCATCACCGGCTTCCATCCGCCGGGCGGCCCCGGCGTGCGCGTGGACACCCACATCTACAGTGGTTACCGCGTGCCGTCGAACTACGACTCGATGATCGGCAAGCTGATCGTGCACGGCCCGGACCGCGAGACCGCCATCGCCCGCATGCGGGTGGCGCTGAGCGAGATGGTGGTCGATGGCATCAAGACCAACATCGCCCTGCAGCAGCGGATCATGCGCGACAAGGGCTTCCAGGCCGGTGGCCAGAACATCCACTACCTGGAAAAGCGTCTTGCCGAACGCAAGAGCAAGCCGATCGCGCTGACCTGATCTACAGCGCGGGCTGGACACGAAAAGGGCGGGGATTTTCCCCGCCCTTTTTCATTTGCGCATCCGCAATCCTGCGGTAGCGGCGGGCCATGCCCGGCGAAATGGCAACGAAGCGCGATGCCGCCGGGCATGGCCCGGCGCTACCTTCAGCGCGCGTCCGCCGCCGTCGCCGGAATCTGCGAGTTGGCCAGCGGGCGCACACCGTTGGGAGAGGTCGGATCGACAATCACCATGGTCTCGCTGGAACCATCGGGCCAGACCACCTGGAACGTGCTGCCGGCAGGCAGCGAGGAGAACGGCACGCCGCTCTGCGCACGGTACACGGCGGCAACCTGGCTGGCGCCGGCGCGGCGCACGTCTTCCTGCGCCTTCACCGAGGTCAGCTCCACCTTCGAAAGATGCCGGTAGCGATCCTCGTAGGTATCGATCATCAGCAGGCCAACGGCACCGGCCGAGTACGCCACGAACAGCACCACCCAGAACCAGAACTTGGCGCCATGCAGGAGTCGACGGTAGTTCATCGCCCGTTCCTCTTTCCAATCAATCGCTTGATCCATTCGTTCATTTTCCCCGCACCTTGCCGCGAAACCGCAGCGTCATACACAAAATCACGGAAGTCCTGCGTTCCATCCGGCGAACAGATCCCTCCGTTCGCACAAAAACTGTTGACCAGCACGCTGTCGGCCCCACAAGGAAGACCGAGATCGCAGGCCGCAACCCGCCACGCCAGTTCGCTCAGCTGCTCGCCGGCAACCAGACCGGCAAGCGCTTTGTCACCGGCCGCGCGCAGGCCCATGCCCGGCGCGATCGCCATGTAGGCCTCCGGGTCGCGCGAGGTACGCACGCGTTCAACCAGATCACGGCGGTACTGCTCGCTGTCCTGCAGCGGTTCGCCTTCGGCAAACAGCGACGCTTCGGCCGCCAGGTTGCCCTGCTGGGCGGCACGACGCCGCTCGCTGAGCACCAGCGCCGGCCCCAGCTTGTCGCCGGGTACGAAGCCGCCGCAGCGCTGCGCCACCCGCTCGCGGGCGTCCACCATCACCGGCGCCGCACTCAGGCCCAGGCCGGACAACACGTTGTTGTCCAGGCGGTAGCCACCCGGATCGACCGCGTACTGCGCGCAATAGTCGTAGACCCGGCTGAGCATCCAGCGCGCTTCGTGGTTGCCTTGATCGGCCTGCACGCGCAGGCGCTGCGCGTACGCATACAGATCGGTCTGGCCTTCGATGTCGGCGCGGATATCCAACGGCAGGCCCGATGGCAGCGCGGTGCCACGCTCGAATGCCGCCAGGCGCCGCGCCAGCGCTTCGGGTACCACCGGCGCCAACGCCGCGGGCGCATCCCCGGAAGACACGGTCATCGGCGCATCGACGCGCCCGTCCATGGCCCGGCTGTGGCCGTTGGCCCGATAGCCGGCCACGCCCAGCACGGCAACAGCCGGCAGGACGAGCAACCAGGTTTTCAGGGTCGGGGCGAAGGCCATCGGCAGCGGTCGGTGCTACGGCGCACAGGAAAGCGCCGAGTTTAGCAAGGCCCGTCGGGCCTGTCTGAATCGGCCTCGTTCATCTGCGGGCGGCATCTCAGGGAATACGGAGACGGCCCGATGGTCTAGCATGGCCCCCTTTCCCGCGATTGCCCCCACCGCCATGCCGTTCCTGGAACTGACCCTGCGTTGTACCGAAGCCACCCAGCCCCGCTACGAGAATGCGCTGGAGGACGTGGGCGCGCTCGCGGTGACCCTGCTTGATGCCGAAGCCGACACCAGCAACGAACAGGCCATCCTGGAACCGGGCGTGGGCGAAACCCCGTTGTGGGACACGCTGGTACTCAGCGCGCTGTTCCCGGCCGACAGCAACGCCTTGCTGCTGCTGGCCGCACTGGAAGCCTTCGACCCCGAACTGGACTGGAGCAACGGCAGCTTCCGCACCGTGGAAGACCAGGACTGGGAACGCGCGTGGCTGGACCAGTTCCAGCCGATGGACTTCGGCAGCCGCACCTGGATCGTGCCGTGGAACCACGAGCTGCCCGAAGCCGCACAGGCCGCCGATGCGGCAATCGTGCGCCTGGACCCCGGCCTTGCCTTTGGCTCGGGCACCCACCCGACCACCGCGCTGTGCCTGCGCTGGCTGGACCAGCTCGCCGCTGATGGACAGCTGCAGGGCCAGCGCGTGCTCGACTTCGGCTGTGGTTCGGGCATCCTCGCCCTTGCCGCGCTGAAGCTGGGCGCCGCCCAGGCGATCGGCGTCGACAACGATCCGCAGGCACTGATCGCCACCGCCGACAACGCCGAGCGCAATGGCGAGCAGGCCCGCATGCAGGTCTACCTGCCGCAGGACGAGCCGGTCGCCACCTATCCGATCGTGGTCGCCAACATCCTGGCGTCGGCGCTGGATGCGCTGGCCGAGCTGCTGGCCGCGCGCGTCGCTGCAGGCGGCCGCATCGCCCTGTCGGGCATCCTGCACGGGCAGGAAGAGGAACTGCTGCAGCGCTATGCGGCATGGTTCGACGACCTGCAGGCCACCCAGGATGGCGACTGGATGCGCATCACCGGCGTGCGCCGCGCCTGATCGTGGTTGAATGACCGCTGGATCCGAGCCCGCGCCCTGAGCATGTCCGAGCCGAACCCGCCGCGCCGCCCATTGGCCACGTTCCTGCGCACAGCGCCGGGGCGTGACGCCGCGCCTGATGACAGCGAAGCACGCGAACCGATGCCACTCGATGCAGCACCGCCAGTCGATGACATCGACGCGGTAGCCGACGTTGCGCCTGCGGCCGAGGCGCAGGCTGTCGACGATCCGCGCGTTGAAGCGATCGTGGATGCCACACCGTCCCTTGCTGCCGTGGCCACCGATGCGCCGAGCTTCCTGGGTGCGCGCCCACGTGCACGGCCCACCCCACGATGGCACTGGCTGCTGGTGGCAGGCCTGGCACTGCTGCTGGTTGTGCAGAGCGTGCTGGCCGATCGCGCACGACTGGCTGCCGATGCCGGTAACCGGCCATGGATCAGTGCCCTGTGCACGGTGCTGCGCTGCAGTCTGCCGGCCTGGCGCGAGCCCACCGCATTGACCATGACCAGCCGTGAGATCCGTCCGCTGCCCGGCCAGCCGGGTGTGCTGCAGATCCAGGCCAGCATCCGCAACGACGCGCGTTGGGCGCAGGCGTGGCCGGATCTGCGCCTGTCGCTGTCCGACGCCGATGGCCGTGCGATCGGCACCGGCGTGTTCGCACCGGCGCAGTATCTTGGCGAGAATCCCGGCACCGCCCCGCTGGAGCCGGGTCAAAGCGCACGCATCGCCTTCCGCGTGCAGGAACCGGCAGCCTCCACCGTCGCATTCACGTTCGAGTTCCTGTAGCCCTGTCAACGGCACTGGCGGCGGCCTGGTCGTGGCAGGCCGGGCACGCTCGCGCTAGACTGGCCCCCATCACCTCATCCGGTCCGGCGCCCCGCGTGCATGGACCAACCAGATCGGGAACCCCCTTGAACGCTGTCCTCTCTCGTCCTGACAACAGTCGTGGCGCTGCCCGGCCACCGCTGCGTGAACACGTGGCCCAGTCCGTGCGCCGTTACCTGCGCGACCTCGATGGCTGCGATGCGGACGATGTCTACGAGATCGTGCTGCGCGAGATGGAAATCCCGTTGTTTGTGGAAGTGCTCAACCATTGCGAAGGCAACCAGAGCCGCGCAGCGGCGATGCTGGGCATCCACCGCGCCACGCTGCGCAAGAAGCTGAAGGAATACGGCATCAGCGCGTAGGCTGATGCCCGCCGGGCATGGCCCGGCGCTACCAACCCCGGTTCACCGCGGTTGCGCTAGATCCACGCCCTGCGTGCGCACCACCAGTAGATCCACGCCATGCGTGGATGAAGCCCGGCGAATTCAACCGCCGCCGCCAGCCTTCCAGTAGTACCGCACCACATGGAAGAACACCGGTGCGGCAAAACACACCGAATCCAGCCGGTCGAGCATGCCGCCATGGCCCTCGATCATGTTGCCCCAGTCCTTGATGCCGCGGTCGCGCTTGATCGCCGACATCACCAGGCCGCCCCAGAATCCCATCAGGTTGATCAGCAGCGACAGGCCGAACGCCTGCAGTGGCGTGAACGGGGTGATCCACCACAGCGCCGCACCCAGTGCGCTGGCACACAGCACGCCGCCCACGAAGCCCTCCACCGTCTTTGAAGGCGACAGTTTCGGCGCGATCAGGTGCTTGCCCAGCAGCTTGCCCCAGATGTACTGCAGCACGTCCGAGGACTGCACCACGATCACCAGGAAGGCAAACAGCAGCACGTTGCGCGCCGGGTCGTAGCCGGGCACGCGCAGGTTCAGCAGCAACGGCACGTGTGAAATGCAGAACACGCAGATCATCAGGCCCCACTGCACCTTGGAGGTACGTTCCAGGTAGTGGGTGGTATCGCCGCCGATGGTGGCCAGGATCGGCAGGAACAGGAACGCGTAGACCGGGATCAGCAGCGTGTACATGCCGTACCAGTCGATCCACACCAGGTAGTACTGCCACGGCAGCACGATGTAGAAGGCGGCAAGCAATGCGTAATAGTCACCTGACCGGGTCGGCGCCAGGGTGATGAACTCGCGCAGTGCGAACAGCGAGATGATGGCAAACAGCACGATCACCCCGGCACGCCCGAAGAACAGCGCCAGCCCGACCACGATCGCCATCACCCACCACGCGCGGATACGCGACACCAGGTTGGCGATAACAGCGCTGGGCGCGCCGCGCTGGCGCCACCGCAGCGTCTCGGCCACCAACGTGGCCAGCACCAGCACCGCGCCCACACCGGCAAACAGCAGGCCGGTCTGCTGGCCGACGCTGCGTGCGGCAAGGTCACCGGATACATCGATCATGAAACTCATGCGCGGCCCCCGTTCGGCGCCAGCGCCAGCAGCGCCTGCCGGCTGCGCGCAAGGAACGCCGCCTTGTCCTCGTCGGCCTGCAACCGCAACGGCGTACCGAAGGTGGCCGTGCACAGCAACGGCAACGGCAGGAAACGCCCTTTGGGCATCACCCGCTTCAGGTTGTCGATCCACACCGGGACGAACTCCAGCTCGGGTCGCTGCCGGGCCAGGTGATAGATGCCGCTCTTGAACGGCAGCAGCGGCTCATCGCCGATGTTGCGCGTACCTTCCGGAAACAGGATCAACGAACAGCCCTCGTCCACCGCATCACGCAGTACCTGCAGCGGATCCTGATGGCGGTTGCCCGCCTCGCGTTCCACCAGTACGCCATTGAACACCGCATCGATCAGGTACCGACGCAGGCCATCGCGCTGCCAGTACTCGGCGGCGGCCACCGGCCGCACCTGTCGCCGCAGTGCCGGCGGCATCGACGACCAGATCAGCACGAAGTCGCCATGGCTGGCATGGTTGCCGTAGTACACGCGATGCTCGCTGGACGGCGCACAGCCGACCCACAGCGCGCGTGCACCGGTCACCACATGGATGGCCGCACTGCAGGCCCGGGCGATCAACTCAGCAAACATCATCGTCTCCCATCAGGTCTGCGGCCACAGCACGGCCAGCAGCAGTGCGGCAAACTGCAGCAGCGTAGCCGCGAACTGCCGTACCAGCAGGCGGCGCATGCCCATCCAGCGTGCGTCCCAGCCGCGCAGCGGCGCCTGCGCGTCCAGCCTGCGCAGGCCGGCCGTGTGCAAGGCCTGGTCCACACGTTGCGCGGCCAGCTCACCCTGCAGGCCTTCCTGCTGCAGCAGGCGCAACAGGCTGGCATCAAGATGCACACGCACCGCGTAGTACGCCTGCAGTACGCCGGCCACCACACTCAGCAACAGCAGGCCGGCAGCCACCATCGCCAGCCCGGGCTCGATGCCCAGCAACACCAACGCTACCAGCAGCAACCCCAGCGACAGTGCCGCAGGCAGGCGTCCCTGGCGCAGCAGCAGGTGCATCATCGGCAGATCGGGTCCGGCACTCATGCTGTTCTCTCCTGCGCGGCGGCGGCCGCGATGGTCTGCAGATGAACCTCGTGCAGCACGATGGACGGCCGCGCGGCACGCACCCTGGCCACCGCATCGGCCACGTTGCCCACACGACTACTACGCAGCAACCAGGTCGCCACGCTGGCGGCACTGCGCGAATAACCCAATGCACAGCAGACCAGCACCGGCCCCTGCGCGCGCAGGCGCTCGATGGCATCGGCAGCGTCGCGCAGCTGCGCGGGGGTCGCCACCACCAGGTCCAGCATCGGCACGCCGGCATACGCTGCACCCGGCGCGCAGCAGGAAAGCTCGGCACAGGTATCGATCACGCCCCGCAGCGGCGCCGGCAGCGCGTTGCACGGCAGGCGTCCCAGCCAGACATCATCGGCCACCTGGACCGGCTGCGGCGCGCGTCGCGTCCACAGCCGCGAATTGATCCAGGCAGCGGCCAGATACGGCGCCAGCAGCCAGCGCGCGGCCATCGTCAGCCGGCCATCGCTGCGCTTCTGGAACACGGCCGTGCCCAGGCCGGCGTAGGCCAGCGCCACCAGCAGCAGCGATACCACCGGCCACAGCAGCCAGAGTGCGGCACCGCGCAGCATCACCACCGGCACCAGCAGCAGGCCGGCACCAAGCAGGTAGAACGCTGCCAATCGCCAGCGCCTGGGGTCACGTGCGGTCTGCCAGGCGCGCAGGGGCGGCATGCCCTGCTCCGGCCACAGCCACACGCACAGCCAGCCGGCCAGCAGCCCGGTGGGAATGTCGATGAAGTGATGCTGGAAGGTGGTGAGCACCGAAATGCCGATCAGCAGCGCCCAAGCGTGCAGCACCCAGCGCCAGGCGCCATGCAGGTACTGCGCGAACTTCACCCACAGCACGATCAGCAGCACGATGTGCAGCGAGGGTGCCTGGTTGAACGGCTTGTCGAAGCCCAGCAGCACATCGAACAGCCAGCCGAACACACCGCCGATCTCCGGCCGTTGAAAGCTGAATCTCAGGGGCCACAGCAGGAAACACGCCACTGCGATCACCTGCGCGCTGAGCAGGCGAAGCGCATGCCGGTCCAGTTCCAGCCGGCGCCTGCACAGGAAGAACGAGATCGCATAGAACAGGTCGATCGACCAGTACGGCACGATTGTCCACGGCACGAACGGAATCTGCGTTTCCCAGGCGAACGCCATCACCGGCAGTTCGGCATGGCGTCCGGCCATCCAGTTGGCAAAGCCATAACTGGCGAAGAAGAACGGTCCCAGCAGTGCCAGCCACAACAGGGCGCGTCGCCAGGGACGCGCCTCGCTGGCCAGTGGGGTTGCTGCCAGCGTCGCCATCACGCGATCCGGCGCGCCAACGACACGGTGAAGATGCCGAAGTCATCGATGCGCTGGGCCACCTTCTGGAAGCCGGCCAGACGCACCAGCTCATCCATCTCGTGCTGGGTGCGACGGCGCATCACCCATGCCACGCCATCGCGATGGCTGGTCAGCGCACGCGCGATGAACTCCAGCTGCGGATGCCACGGCTGGCCGGTGTAGGCCAGATAGCCGCCGACCGGCACCGTCGCGGCAATCCCCTGCAGCGAGCGCAGCACCGCATCGTTGTCCGGGAACAACTCATACAGGCCCGATACGACTGCCAGCGTAGGTGCGGGGTCCACGGTCGCCAGCTGCGCCGGATCGAACGCGTCGCCCTGTTCGAAGCGGGCAATGTCGGTCGCGCCGAGGCGCTCGATCAGCGCCCTGCCCTGGGTGACGTTCAGATCGCTGAAATCACGCAGCACGATGCGGTCCGCACGCTGCTCGCCCGTTCCCAGCGCTTCCAGCACATAGCGGCCATGGCCGGCGGCCACGTCCAGCACGCGTACCGGCGCGCCCTGCCCGCGCAGGCGCTGGGCAGCATCGCGCAGCAGTTCCTGCAGATGCTTGCCGCGTACACGGATGCCACGCCAGCCGATCGCATCCAGATAGTTGCGGTCGACCATGCGGCCCAGCGGCCCCTTGCCGCGCGCCTGGTCGCGATAGATGTAATCCAGCGTGCTGCCCGAATCGAAACCGGTCTGCAGGCCCAGCGCGATGCCTTCAGACAGCGTGCCGCCGAAGCGCAGGCCGCCACGCACCACGCGCCAGCGCAGGTCAGCCAGGCTGTTGCGCTCTGGCGGCCAGGCCAGGATCTCTGATTCCTCGAAGGTCGGGCCATGCCGATGCGCGTCGCGCCGTGAAAGTTCGCGCAGCGGCTCGGCAAAGCGCGCCTGGATGAAGCTGCGGATGCGCGCCAGCGCCGGTGCACGGTCACGCTCGCCCAGGGTGTCGTGGAAGAAGCCGGGCAGATGCACGCGCTCCTTGATCGGGCTGGACAGGCGCTCGTAGAAGCGATCCTGCGGACCGCGATGGACCACGAAATCCGAGCCGGAGACCAGCAGCTGCACCGGTACGCTGATCGCCTGCGCATCGGCCACGATGCGGTCGGCCGCCTCGTACAGGCCCAGCAGCACGCGCACCGAAATCGGCCGGGTGATCAGCGGATCGGTGCGGTAGCTTTCCACCCGCGCCGGATCGTGCGTGAGCCACTGCGGCTTGACGTAGCTGTTGACGAAGAAGTTGCCGCGCAGCTTCTGCATCAGCGTCAGCCCAGCGCGTGCGAACGGCACGTACAGCTTCACCTTGAACGCCGGCGAGGCCATCACCAGCGCACGCAGGCGCGGTGCGTAATCGTGCACCCAGGTCGCGGCCACCACCGCGCCCACGCTCTGCGCGATGACCACGATGTCTTCCACCGCGATGCCGTGCTCGGCGCCGATGTGGGCGATGAAGCTGTCCAGGTCGCGTACCAGCGCCGGAAAACCGGGCGCATCGCCGCGGGTGCCGGGCGAGCGGCCATTGCCGCGCGCGTCCCAGGCAAAGAAGGCGGTGTCGGGCAGGTCGAGCTCATCGACCAGATGGGTCACCCGTCCCGAATGCTCGTGCCCGCGATGCAGCAGCACGATGGCCTTCGCTGGCGTGGTTGTCGTGGTGCCCGGCCAGTACCGGTAAAACAGCGGTACCTGGTCGAAGCTGTGGAATTCCCGTTCCTGCGCCTGACGCATGCAATCTCCGTATTGGTATGGCGTGTAGTCTTGCTGTTTACCGCTGCGGAGTCGCCGCGGCTTCCTTCAGTCCCTGCCGCACGCGGTTGATCATCGTCACCGCACACAGCACTGCCGCAAGCGTGGCCACCGCGCTGACCGTGGTCGCACCGGCCCAGCCGAACGCCAGCGCCAGGCCCAGCACACCGATCACGAAGGCGCGGTCGCTCTTGCCCATCGGGCCGTCGTAGCGTCGGCTGGCACCGACCATCAATCCCAATACACCGGCGTACTCGCTCAGGGCCGCGGCCCAGGCCAGCAGCCACAGCGCCTGCGCATGCACGCCCGCCACGCTGAGCAGGCTCAGGTACAGCGCCGCATCGGCGATCACATCGCACAGCTCATTCAGATAGGCGCCCAGCTTCGACTGCTGGCCGAACTCGCGCGCCAGCATGCCGTCGACGGCGTTGAGTGCCATGCGCAGCAGCATCCACAGCGGCAGGGCCAGGTACAGCAGCGGTCGGGTGGGCGCGTAGTACCAGACCCCGGCAGCCACCAGCAGCGAAACCACGGCCGCAGCCACGGTCACCGTGTTGGCGGTGATCCCCATGCGGTACAGCCCGCGTACGGCCGGACGCAACAGGTCCTGGAAACGTCCTTTCAATGCATAGATCGACACGATCTGAACCCGCTAATCCTTGGCAGTGCGGGCACAGCCTACCCCATCAAATGCAGGTACCGGCAAATTCCGGCCGAGCCAGCCAGTCCTGCCACGGCAGGTCGGGATCGATATGCCGGCGCAGCCAGGCCACATCGGGGCGCTGCTGCAAGGCATTGCGTACCGCCTGTGCGGCCCGTAGCTGCGCCCCCGCATCGGCGAACCCGCCCTGCAGCATCAGCAGCCGGTACACGCCACCGGGTGAGCGCTGGAAGTGGATGATGCCGCCGGCAGGCAGCACGATCGCGCCCTCATCCAGGCCACCGGCATACAGATGCAGCTCGAAGGGGTCCAGCCAGCGCCGCGCGTGCATCACCTGCAGCAGCTCGGCCAGGCTCGGCGCGCGCCGATGCAGCCCGATGGCATCGCCGTACCAGCGCTTGTCGTCGTCCAGGTAGACCTTGAACGTCAGCCGCCGCCAGCGCCGGTGCTCGCGGCGCTGTACGTCCCAGGACAGGATCTCCGCATGTTCGCCCCAGCGCTCCCCGGCTTCGGCCTGCAGCGTGGGTACGTCGGCCGGGCCGACCCATGCCGCGCCCTGGCCGCAGCGCGCGTGGCGCACATAGCGGGCCAGCAACAGCAGCGCGCCCTCGGCGTCGAGAGCGGCCTGCAGGCGGGTGGCGACGGTCATGGAGCGGCATCCTGCGCGTGGAACAGGACGCACCGTGCCGTCCCAGACCGCCGCTGGCAAGCCCGCCGGCGGTGCCCCTCGCGGCCAACCCGGCCCTGCACGCGGCGAATCTGCCCCTGCGGCACCCGCCAACGCCCCCCACCGCCTACAATATCGGCCCCGCTCCGCTGCCGATTGCCCTGTCCCCATGACTGCTGATCTGTTGCCCGTCCGCCGGGCCCTCCTCTCCGTTTCCGACAAGACCGGCCTGGTCGAGCTGGCCACCGCGCTGGCTGCACGCGGCGTGGAGCTGCTCTCCACCGGCGGTACCGCCAAGGCGATCCGCGATGCGGGCCTGGCCGTGAAGGATGTGGCCGACGTCACCGGCTTCCCGGAAATGATGGATGGCCGGGTCAAGACCCTGCATCCGATGGTGCACGGCGGCCTGCTAGGCCGTTCCGGGCTGGACGATGCGGTGATGGCCGAGCACGGCATCGGCGCCATCGACCTGCTGGTGCTGAACCTGTACCCGTTCGAATCGGTCACCGCCAAGGCCGACTGCAGCCTGGCCGACGCGGTGGAGAACATCGACATCGGCGGCCCGGCGATGCTGCGCTCGGCGGCCAAGAATTTCGCCCGCGTGGCCGTGGCCACCGACCCGTCGCAGTACGCTGAACTGCTGGCCTCGCTGGAGGCCAACAACGGCCAGCTGAGCGCCGGCACCCGCTTCGCGTTCTCGGTGGCCGCGTTCAACCGCGTCGCCCAGTACGATGCGGCCATCAGCAACTACCTGTCTGCGGTCACCGCCACCGACGCTGCCGTGCCGGTGCGCGCCGAGTACCCGGCGCAGATGAATTCCACCTTCGTGAAGGTGATGGACCTGCGCTATGGCGAAAACCCGCACCAGAGCGGCGCGTTCTACCGCGACCTGCACCCGGTGCCGGGCACGCTCGCAACGTTCCAGCAGCTGCAGGGCAAGGAGCTGAGCTACAACAACCTGGCCGATGCCGATGCAGCGTGGGAATGCGTGCGTCAGTTCGATGTGCCGGCCTGCGTCATCGTCAAGCACGCCAACCCGTGCGGCGTGGCCGTCGGCGCCGGCAATGGCGATGCCTATGAGCTGGCCTATGCCACCGACCCGACCAGCGCTTTCGGCGGCATCATCGCCTTCAACAAGCCGCTGGACGCGGCCACCGCGCAGGTCATCCTGGACCGCCAGTTCGTGGAAGTGCTGATCGCCCCGGACTACGAGCCGGCTGCGCTGGAATATGCGCAGAAGAAGGCCAACGTGCGCGTGCTGCGCATTCCGCATGGCGACGGCCTGAACAACTTCGACAACAAGCGCGTGGGCTCGGGCCTGCTGCTGCAGTCCTCGGACAACCGCGGCATGACCCGCGACGAATTGAAGGTGGTCAGCAAGCTGGCACCGACCGACAAGCAGTTCAGCGACCTGCTGTTCGCCTGGAAGGTCGCCAAGTTCGTGAAGTCCAACGCGATCGTCTACGCCAGGGACAACCGCACCATCGGTGTCGGCGCCGGCCAGATGAGCCGCGTGTATTCGGCACGCATCGCCGGCATCAAGGCGGCCGACGCGAACCTGGTGGTCGAAGGTTCGGTGATGGCCTCCGATGCGTTCTTCCCGTTCCGCGACGGCATCGATGCCGCTGCTGCTGCCGGCATCAAGGCCGTGATCCAGCCGGGCGGTTCGATGCGCGATGCTGAAGTGATCGCCGCCGCCGACGAACATGGCCTGGCCATGGTGTTCACCGGCGTCCGCCACTTCCGCCACTGATACCGGGATCGACACGGATGTCTGCACTGTCCTTGAAACCGCTTGCCATGCTGGCCTTCGCTGGCACCGCCCTGCTGGCCGGCTGCAAGCCAGCCGCCGAGCCGGCCGCCGACGCCAAGCCCGAACAGGCGCCGGCGGCGGCGGCCGAACCTGCCACGCATGTCAGCCGCACCGCGCGCCTGCAGGCGTTCCTGGCCACGCGCTATGGCAGCAATGCCAAGCTGTCCGGTGAATGGCGCGGCAGCTGGACCCAGGATGATGAAACCCGCCCCATCGACTGGCAGGTCTGCGCCGAGCAACCGGTGGTGACCGGTGACAGCTGGCAGCAGCTGCTGGCGGTGTGTGGCGCGCTGGCCGATGGCGCGCACATCGACCCGGGAACGATCGACTTCTTCGTGCTGCGGCCCAAGGGCGATGGCTTCGAGGTGACCAGCGAACTGACCGGCGAACGCTTCGGCAGCGGCGGCCAGCCGGGCTCGGCCAGTGTCATCCGCGCCGGCAGCGACTTCTACGGCTTCCGTGTCGAGGACGGTTGGTTCGGGCAGGGCTTCTCGCTGCTCTCGCAGACGCTGGTGCTGCCAGGCCCGAACGGACTGGTCGCCACCGGCAACGTGCGCAGCCACATCGACAACGATGCCCAGTACGAATGTGAGAACGTCGACGCGGCCACCGACCCCGACACCGCCAATGACTGCCGCACCCGTCGCTTCAGCATCGATTTCGCGCTGCGTTTCGACGACAGCGACCGCAGCGCACGCGTCTGGCCGCTGCTGATCGAAGAAAGCGGCAACACCTGTGGCGGCAAGCGGGTGCAGCAGCAGCACCGCTTCACCCTGGACCCGAAGACCTGGACCTATTCCTTCCCCGAATCGCTGCGACGCGAAGGCTGCGAGTGAACCACGCGCGCCGCCGGGGATATCGACCTTCCCTTCCCACGCAATCTGGAATCTCGTGATGAACGTACTTGTCATCGGCTCTGGCGGCCGCGAACACGCCCTGGCATGGAAGCTGGCCCAGTCCTCCCGTGTCACCGAAGTGATCGTGGCACCCGGCAACGCCGGCACCGCCAGCGAAGACAAGTGCCGCAACGTGGCGGTCAAGGTCACCGACATCGACGGCCTGCTCGCACTGGCCCAGGCCGAAGGCGTGGCGCTGACCGTGGTCGGCCCGGAAGTGCCGCTGGTGGCCGGCGTGGTCGACCGCTTCCGCGCTGCCGGCCTGCGCATCTTCGGGCCGACCGCCGCCGCCGCGCAGCTGGAAGGCAGCAAGGCCTACGCCAAGGATTTCCTGGCCCGTCACAACATCCCCACCGCGTTCTACGCCGTGCACACCGACGTGGACGCCGCGCTGGCCTACATCCGCGAGAAGGGCGCACCGATCGTGGTCAAGGCCGATGGCCTGGCCGCCGGCAAGGGCGTGATCGTGGCGATGACCCAGGCCGAAGCCGAAGACGCGGTGCGCGACATGCTGTCGGGCAACGCGTTCGGCGATGCCGGCGCACGCGTGGTCATCGAGGAGTTCCTCGATGGTGAGGAAGCCAGCTTCATTTCGATGGTGGACGGCGTACACGCACTGCCGATGGCTACCTCGCAGGACCACAAGCGCGTCGGCGACGGCGATACCGGCCCCAACACCGGTGGCATGGGCGCGTACTCGCCGGCTCCGGTGGTGACGCCGGAGGTGCATGCGCGCGTCATGCGCGAGGTGGTCAACCCGACCGTGCAGGGCATGATTGCCGATGGCATCCCGTTCACCGGCTTCCTCTACGCCGGCCTGATGATCGACGCCAGCGGCGCACCGAAGGTGATCGAGTTCAACGTGCGCTTCGGCGACCCGGAAACGCAGCCGGTGATGCTGCGCCTGCAATCGGACCTGGTCGAGCTGCTGGAAGCGGCCATCGATGGCCGTCTGGACCAGATCGAGGCGCAGTGGGATCGGCGCCCATCGCTGGGCGTGGTGCTGGCCGCGAAGCCGTACCCGGAATCGCCGATCACCGGCGATGTGATCTCCGGCCTCGACGAGGTGCCGGCCAGTGCCAAGGTGTTCCATGCCGGTACCACGCTGGATGCGCAGGGCCAGGTGCTCAGCGCCGGCGGCCGCGTGCTGTGCGTGGCTGCACTGGGTGACAGCGTGCGCGAGGCACAGGCGAACGCGTATGCCGGCGTGGCCAAGGTGACCTGGGCCAATGAGTTCCACCGCAACGACATCGGCTGGCGGGCGATCGCACGCGAGGGATGAACCTCGCATTGCATCCGCCAACACGGACGGCCCGGCAATGCCGGGCCGTTGTCATCGGATGCGGAATGCGGCGCGCAGCGTCACCTCTTCACGGTCATCGCCATCCTCATGACAGAGCACCAACGCTCCGCCCAGCGCATCGCACAGGAGCGCGTGCAGATGATCGGAACGGACGTTGACCTGCAGCCATAGGGAACGCTCGCTTTCGCGCGTCAACCGCACGTCGTAGTCGGCTTCGCTGCACAGTGCCGGATCCCTGAGCCAGAGCTCGCCGCCGTGCGCGGCGACACAGGCGGCATCCCCGGCCAGTGCATCCATCGCCCGCCGCATCGCCGTTGCATCATCGAACACCAGTCTGTACTCGTAGCTCATTTCGACCATCCAGCACGTGCGATCCTGCACGACGGAAAAAGAAAGGCCCGGCAGTGCCGGGCCTCTTCAACATCGCAGCGCCTGACCACCTTACGCGGTGAACAGCGCCTTCATCTTCTTCAGCGCATTCGCCTCGACCTGGCGGATACGCTCGGCCGACACGCCGTACTCGTCGGCCAGTTCCTGCAGCGTCACCTTGCTGTCGGCATCCAGCCAGCGACGACGGATGATGTCGCGCGAACGCGCATCCAGTTCGGCCAGGCCTTCGCGCAGCAGCTGCATCTGGTTGTCTTCGCTGTCGGCACGCTCGTACGCCATCGACGGGTCTTCGTCGTTGGCCACCAGGTACGCAGCCGGCGACGGCGGCGCATGATCGTTGTCCTCGTCGGTCGGCGCATCGAAACCGATATCGCGGCCGGACAGGCGCGACTCCATTTCCATGACCTCGCGCTCGGACACGTTCAGGTCCTTGGCCACCGCGCTGACTTCGGCCGCGTTCATCCAGCCCAGGCGCTTCTTCGACTTGCGCAGGTTGAAGAACAGCTTGCGCTGCGCCTTGGTCGTGGCGACCTTCACGATGCGCCAGTTCTTCAGGATGAACTCGTGCATCTCGGCACGAATCCAGTGCACGGCGAAGGACACCAGGCGCACGCCCATGTCCGGGTCGAAGCGCTTGACCGCCTTCATCAGGCCGATGTTGCCTTCCTGGATCAGGTCACCCAGCGCAAGGCCGTAGCCGTTGTAGCCACGGGCCACATGCACCACGAAGCGCAGGTGCGAATGCACCAGCTCGCGGGCAGCGTCCAGATCGTTGCCGTCGCGGAAGCGACGGGCCAGGTCCTGTTCGTTATCGACCGACAGCACCGGGATCTGGTGCACGGCACCGATGTAGGCGTCCAGCGAACCGAGCGCACTGGGAATCGGCAGATTGTTTGCCACAAGGGCAGTAGAGGTGTTCTGGCTCATAGGCACCCATCTTAGCAGTCCGGGATTTGGACTGCTAAAGGAGGAAAAAGTTCCAGCGTTCCGTGAATGCAACACTGGCCCCAAACAGAGCCCTACCGTAACGCGATTTGATGACAGTGGCGAGTGCGCTTTTCGGGATGGACAATCCCTTTCAATTCAGCCCGTTAGCATCAGAAACCCGGCCAATTCGGGTCAAAACCAGCTGAACGGGCGGTCTTTCCACCCATTCAGCTGCGGGGAACGTTGCCCGTCGTTCAGCCCGAGGCGGCCAGCGCCGCCCGCGGCGGAAGCGACCAGTCGATCGGGGCCTGCCCGCGACGCTGCAGGTACTCGTTGGCCATCGAGAAATGGCGGCAGCCGAGGAAGCCGCGATGGGCCGACAGCGGCGAGGGATGCGGCGACTTCAGCACGCGGTGGCGGCCGCCATCGATGACCTTGCCCTTCTGCTGCGCGTACGCGCCCCACAGCATGAACACCAGGCCCTCGCGCTCGCGGTTGAGCACATCCACCACGTGGTCGGTGAAGCCTTCCCAGCCACGTCCCTGGTGGGCGCCAGCCTTGCCCTCTTCCACCGTCAACACCGCATTGAGCAGCAGCACGCCACGTTGCGCCCAGGGAATCAGGCAGCCGTGATCGGGCCGCGGCAGGCCGAGGTCACCCTCGATCTCCTTGTAGATGTTCAGCAGCGACGGCGGCACCGCTGTGCCGGGCTGCACCGAGAAGCTCAGGCCGTGCGCCTGGCCGCGGCCGTGGTACGGGTCCTGGCCGAGGATGACTACCTTCACCTGATCGAACGGGGTCGCATCGAACGCGGCGAAGATCTGCGGGCCCGGCGGGAACACTGCCGCGCCACTGGCCTTGCGCTGGCGCAGGAAACTGGACAGCTCGCGCATCTGCGGCTGCAGCAGGTAATCACCGACACGCTGCTTCCAGCTCGGTTCCAGCTGGATCGCCGGGGTGTCCACTACTTCATCGATCATTTCAACACGGGTCCATCAGTCAATCGGGCCAGCCGCAGCTGGAACAGCACCTTGGTGACCAGCAGGCGTTCTTCGATGGGCTTGAGCACCAGGTCGTTGGCACCGGCCTGCAGCAGGCCGGTCTGGTTGTGCGGATTGCCATCGCCGGTCATCACCAGCACCGGCAGCCGGCGCTTGCCGTAGCCGAAGTCCACGCGCACGCGCTGCACCACGTCACGACCGCTCAGTTCCCCCTTCAGGGTGACGTCGGTCAGCACCAGATCGATGCGATGCCGGCTGCGGCCCAGCGATTCGGCCGTCAACAGGATGAACGCCTCTTCAGCGCTGACCACGTGCATCACGTTGAGCTGCTGGCGCTCGAGCATGCGCTTGGTCGCCTCGGCCACCACCCGGCTGTCCTCGATATACAGGATGGTCGCGCCGGGAATGGTCTGCGGCTGTACATAGCCGCGCACGAAGGTCGCCAGGGCTTCGTGCCCCAGCGACTTGTCGAAATAATCGGTGACGTATTCGGTGAAGCGGCGCTGTTCGAGATGCTGCTGGGCGTCACCGGAGACCACGATGACCGGCACGTAGGCCTGGCCGGCGGCTTCGCGGACCATCCGCGCCAGTGCCAGGCCGTCGCCATCGCGCAGGGTCAGCGAGGTGGTGACCAGATCGACCGGCCCCTGCGCCAGTGCATGCTGTGCGTCCTCGATGCTGTCGCAGCCGATCACCTCCACGCCCGGCAGATCGCGCTGCAGGACATCGGCAATCAGTTTGCGTACCAGCTTGGAACCGTCGACCACCATCACCCGCGTCGCGGGCCCTTCAAGGTGCTTCAGCGCTTGCGGTTGCATGCCGGTCTCAGGTGTCGGTCGGTCGGGTCTGGCGGAGGAAGTGGCCGGTGACCAGCCAGGCGCCCAGCCACCCCAGCAGCAGGGTGCCAAGCAGGACCAGGCTGCCGTGCAGCAGGTCCAGGCCATGCAGCACGAACGGGCTGCCATAGCTGCGTGACAGTTCGGCCAGCGGTGCACGCAGCGCGGCACCGGCAATGCCGATCAGGCCCAGCGCCACCGCACCGGCGCCCAGGCCGTACCACGCACCCAGGTACAGGAACGGGCGGCGGATGAAACCGTCGCTGGCACCCAGCAACTGCAGCACGCCGATTTCCTCGCGGCGGGCCTGGATGTCCAGGCGCACGGTATTGCCGACCACCAGCGCAGCGCCTACGCCAAGCAGCACCGACAGCACCTGCACCAGCCGTGCGCCGAACGCCAGCCATGCATCCAGGCGCTGGCGCCACAGTGCATCATGCTGCACCAGGTCGGCACCCGGCAGGCTTTCCAGCGCACGCGCCAGGCGCGCATCGTCCTGGCCCTGGCCGGGGGTGATCACCAGCAGTGACGGCAGCGGATTGTCGTTGAGCGCATCGATGGCTTCACCCAGACCGGCCTGGCGAAGCTCCTCCAGGCCCTGTTCCGGCGTACGCACGACGACGTTGCCGACATCCGGGCGATCGCGCAGCTCACCGGCCAGACGCAGCGCAGCCGGTCCATCGACATCGGCTTTCAGGAATACATTGATGTCACGCGACTGCTGGACGCTGCCGGCGAACTGCTTGAGGTTGTCCAGCGCGATCGACAGCCCCAGCGGCAACGCCAGCGCCAGCGCCATGACCATCACCGTCAGCAGGGTTGCCCAGGGCTTGCGGCAGGCACGGCCGAGACTGAACACCACGCTGTGCACGTGATGCTGGAACCAGACACCCAGGCGCGACGGCGCGGCAGCTTCGGTATTTTCGTTCTTGGCCATGGGTTACTCCGCCAGATCCTGCGGCGAGATGTCATCCACCAGCCGGCCGTGGTCGAGGATCAGCACGCGCTTGCGCATGTGACGCAGCAGCGGCAGGTCATGGCTGACCACCAGCACGCTGGTACCGCGTGAAGGCAGCTCGGCGAACAGCGCCATGATTTCCGCGGCGAGGGTCGGGTCAAGGTTGCCGGTCGGTTCGTCGGCCACCAGCAGCTTGGGCTCACCGACAATCGCGCGGGCGATGCCCACGCGCTGCTGCTCACCGGCTGACAGCTGCGAGGGCAGCGCCTTCTCGCGGTGGCCCAGGCCCATCCGTTCGAGCACCGAGCGCACGCGCTTGTTGATGTCGCCCCGGCGGGTGCCGCGCAGGATCAGCGGCAAGGCCACGTTCTCGGCAATGGAGCGGTCCATCAGCAGTCGGTGGTCCTGGTAGACCGCACCCACCGCACGCCGGTGACGGGGTACATCGCCGCCGCGCACCTTCAGCAGGTTGCGCTCGTCGAACACCACCGCGCCACGGCTGGGCCGCTCGTCGAGGTGGATCAACTTGAGCAGGGTGCTTTTGCCCGCCCCGGAATGGCCGGTGACGAACAGCATTTCGCCCGGGGCCACCTCGAAGCTGACATCGGTCAGTGCTTCATGGCCACCGGCGTACTGTTTGCTGACATTGTCGAAGCGCAGGACACTCATGCCCCGATTATGCAGGAGCGGCGTGGCGGATCGGTAGCGCCGGGCCATGCCCGGCGGAATCTTCGATCTGCCGCTGCGCTGGCCGGTCCTGCCCGGGCGCTATCCCTCGCTGCGGGCGTGAAGGACCACTAGCGCGTTGTTGTCCAGGTATTCATCCCAGAAACCGGATGGGCGCTCCTGGCGCTCCGCCGCCGTTGGCACCGGTACCTGCCACTGCAGCCCATGCAGGCCGGCGCGAGCTGCCGCCCACTCGTGCTGGTCCGCACGCCATTGATGGTCGGTGACGCGGGCCGCCGCTGCATCGGCGAACGCTACCTCCACCACGTGATGATCATCCAGCGTCTGCTGCCGGACGATGCGTGCGCCGTAGCGGGAGAAGTCGCCTCTGGCGAGCCGGAAAGCCGGATGGGTGACGATGCCCAGCAGCAGTCCCCCCGGCCTGAGCAGCTTGGCTGCGGCCCGGTACATGCGCTCCAGTTCCTGCTGCGTATCGGCGTGGTTGAACAGCCAGACCGCCACGGCAATGTCGAAGCGGGCCGGCATGTCCAGGCGGGTGGCGTCGCCGTGCTGGAACTGCATGGCATCACCGCCCTGCCGGGAAAGCACGCGTGCCTGGTCGATCATCGCGGCGGACAGATCGACACCGAGGGCACTACGTGCGCCGTGCAACAGGAGGTGGCGGCCAAAATCGCCTGAACCGCAGGCCAGATCGACGACATCCCGCCCCTGCAGTGGACCAGCCAGCTCCAGCAGGGTCCGGCGCTCGAGCGGTCGGGATGCGGACGCCGCCACATGCTGCGCGTAGTGCAGATCGAATGCGTCGTAGCACGGTACGGATGCCATCGCGTGATTCCTTCGGATGCGGGAGGAATCAGCTTGAATGGAGGCGGGCAAGCGCGGCCAGAGCCAGGTGCGACAAGGCACCTGCCCGGCGGCATCGTGGCTGTAGAGCCGAGCCCGTGCTCGGCTCAGTGCGGACCAGGGGGGCCGACTGTTAGTGGGTGCCGACCGTTGGTCGGCACACCCTTGATGTCGCCCGACCAACGGTCGGGCGCTACCACTCAGCTGCCCGACAGCATCCGGCGGATCTTGCGGCCGATGCGGGTCAGGAACGAGTCGCCGACATCAGCGCTGGTGCGCACCGGCTTGGCGACGACCTGCACCGGCTTGACCGGGCTGGCGCCGTTGCCGGTGTTGGCCACGCCCTCGGCACCTTCGACCGGACGGCCATGGCGACGACGACGGCGCTTGCGCTGCTTGTGCTCGCCGTCCTGGGCACCTTCCGGCGCACCTTCGGCGCGCGGCGGGCGGGGCGGACGCGGAGCCTGGGCCACTGCGGCCTCGGCGCCCGGCACGGGCGCGGCAGCGGTCTGCTCGCCTTCCACGCGCGGCTTGCGCGGGCCACGCGGACGGCGTTCGCCGCTGCGCTCGCCATCACGCCCACCACGACCCGCGCCACCACCACTGCCGGAACGGCTGCCACTGCGGCCACCACCACGACGCTCTTCCTCGGCCGCACGCGCTTCACGTGCTTCGCGGAAGATCTGGCCGACGCTTTCGTTCTCTTCGCCTTCCTCACCCGGTGCCGGCGCAGCGCGCTCGGGACGCGGCAGCGAGGTCAGGATCTCGCTGGTGACCGCTTCCACCGGAATCTTCTGTTCGATGTACGCCTCGATGTCCGGCAGGCCCATCGCATAGCGTTCGCAGGCGAAGCTGATCGCATCGCCTTCCTCGCCCAGGCGGGCGGTACGGCCGATGCGGTGCACGTAGTCTTCAGCGTCGAACGGCAGGTCGTAGTTGTAGACGTACTTGATGCCATCGATGTGCAGGCCACGGGCAGCCACGTCGGTGGCCACCAGGATTTCCAGCTGGCCCTTCTGGAAGCGGTTGAGCAGGCTCTCGCGCTTCTTCTGCGGCACGTCACCGGACAGCACGCCCACGCGGTAGCCGGAACGTTCCAGCGAACGGGCCACACGCTCGACGAAGACCTTGGTATTGACGAAGACCATGGTGCGCGCGCCTTCGCTGCGCGACAGCAGGCCCAGCAGCAGCGGGATCTTCTCTTCGTCGGCCGGGAAGTAGATGCGCTGGCGCACGCGCGCAGCGGTGATGGTTTCGGCTTCGACCACCAGCTTCTGCGGCTCGTTCATGTGCTCATAGGCCAGCTCGAGCACGCGGTGGCTCAGGGTGGCGCTGAACAGCAGGGTCTGGCGGGTGGTGCGCTCGGGCATGCGGCGCAGCAGGAAGCGGATGTCCTTGATGAAGCCCAGGTCGAACATGCGGTCGGCTTCGTCCAGCACGCAGATTTCGCAGGCGTGCAGCGACACCACCTTGTGCTGCTTGACGTAGTCGATCAGGCGGCCCGGGGTGGCGATGATGACGTCCACGCCCTGCTGCAGGATCTCGCGCTGCTTGTCGTAATCCACGCCGCCGTAGACCAGGGCGAAACGCAGGCCCAGATCGGAACCGAACTTCACCGCATCCTTGTGGATCTGGATGGCCAGTTCGCGGGTCGGTGCCAGGATCAGCGCGCGCGGGTCCTCCGGCTTGCGGTCGGCCAGCGCCGGACGCGTCAGCAGGCGGTTCACGACAGCGACCAGGAAGGCCAGCGTCTTGCCGGTGCCGGTCTGGGCCTGGCCGGCAACGTCGCCACCGGGTAGAGCCACCGGCAGGGTCAGCGCCTGGATCGGGGTGCAGCGGGTGAATCCGGCTCCTTCAAGACCAGCCTGCAGGGCCGGATGCAGATCGAAGGAGGAAAAGGTCAAATCGGTCAGCGGTTTGTCGCTCATGTGTCCGTCTTGGTATGGCCACGCGCCTGCAGGCGGCGGCACTGGAATCTGTTGGGGCTCCGTCGCAAACTGCGGCCCCTGCGGCGGGTCGGGCTGGCCGGGACCCCTCGGGTCCGCGCACCGCACAATGCCCCAGTTTACCGCACTCGGGCCGGCAAACCGGAATCGTCCGTCTCACCCCCAAAGGAGACAGCGCGCCTTCACAGCGCGATACCGCACTTGAACAACCCGCCGGCAGGCATTTGCCTGGCAGAGCCGCACCCCCATCTGGTGATGGACAGGGAAACAGGCCCCATGCGGTGCGCCATACGATCCCGATACGCTGGGTTCCAGCCAGCACCTGTACCCGCCCCGCGATAGGGGTACACTGCCGGCCGTGAGCGTCCAGGCATCCCGCCGAACGCACCGCGGCACCCCGTCGCGAGGCAACGACGAGGGTCACGCCACCGGGCATGGCCCAGTTCACCCACCTCCGGCCTGGCCGGGTGCAATCCAAGACGAGAAACCAAGATGAGCGACAAGGTTGTACATGTCGGCGATGCCGACTTTGATAGCGCCGTGCTGAATTCCAAGGAACCGGTGCTGGTCGATTTCTGGGCCGAATGGTGTGGCCCGTGCAAGATGATCGCCCCCGCGCTGGACGAACTGGCCGATGCCTACCAGGGCCGCGCCAAGATCGCCAAGGTAAACGTGGACAACAACCGTGCACTGGCCGCCAAGTACCACGTGCGCTCGATTCCCTACCTGGTCGTCTTCAAGGACGGCGAGAAGGTGGGCGAGCAGATCGGTGCCGTCGGCAAGGCCCAGCTGGCCGGCCTGCTCGACAAGGCCCTGGCCTGATCCTGCGCGTTACCGGCAGCCGTTCAGCACGGCTGCCGGGCGGGCGCCCCGGCGCCTGACTGAATACCGTACCCGGCGACCCTTGCGTGGCGCCGCAGGCCGATGATAGTGTCGGCACATCCGGCCGCGTTCGCGTGCCGCATCTTCTGGACGCAGTTTCTTCCAGACCCATTCCCAACGTTCGCCGCCCCAGCCGGGCGCTCGCACCTTCAAGCGAGGAATAACGCTCTTGTCCGATAACACTTCCGAAACCGGTAGCGCTGAAGCGCCCGCCGAAAAGCGCGTGCGCAAGCCCCGCGTAGCCAAGGCTGCCGCTCCGGCCGCCGCCGAAACCAGTGCTGCTCCGGCGCAGCCTGCCCTGCCGCTGGCCGCCGCGCCCGAGGCACCGGCACCTGCCGCGACACCTCCCGCGCCGAGCGCACCCGCTTCCGAAGCATCTGCCAGCAGTGGCGGTGGCGACGGTGGCGAGGGTCGCGAATCCGGCCAGCCGCGCCAGAACAACCAGGGGGGCGGCCAGAACCAGAACCCCTACAACCAGAACCAGAACCAGCAGGGCCAGGGCAATCGCCGTGACCGCTTCCGCAACCGTCGCGACCGTGATCGCAACGGCGGCGGTGGTGGCGGTGGTGGCGGTGGTGGTCGCTTCCGCGACGACGGCATGCCCAACGACAATGGCGAGCAGCAGCCGTTCGTGCCGCGCCCGCACGCCAACGTGCCCGAAGGTTTCCCGGTCTATTCGCTGAGCGACCTCAAGCGCATGCCGGCGCAGAAGCTGCTGGACATCGCCGAGCAGCTGCAGATTTCCGAAGGTGTGGCCCGTGCCCGCAAGCAGGACGTGATCTTCGCGCTGCTGAAGGTGCTGACCCGCCACGGTGACGGCGTCGCCGCCGACGGCGTGCTGGAAATCCTGCCGGACGGCTTCGGCTTCCTGCGCGCGGCCGAAGCCAGCTACCTGGCCGGCCCGGACGACACCTACATCTCGCCCAGCCAGATCCGCCGCTTCAACCTGCGTACCGGCGACCATCTGTCCGGCCGCATCCGCTTCCCCAAGGACGGCGAGCGTTATTTCGCGCTGTCGATCGTGGACACCATCAACGGTGAGCCGCTGGAAGCGTCCAAGAACAAGGTGCTGTTCGAGAACCTGACCCCCCTGTTCCCGCGTCGCCGCTTCACCCTGGAGCGCGGCAACGGTTCCTCCGAGGACATCACCGGTCGCATCCTCGACCTGATGGCACCGCAGGGCAAGGGCCAGCGCTCGCTCATCGTTTCCCAGCCGAAGGCCGGCAAGACGATGATGATGCAGCAGGTGGCCACCGCCATCACCACCAACCATCCGGACGTGCACCTGATCGTGCTGCTGATCGACGAGCGCCCGGAAGAAGTGACCGAAATGCAGCGCACCGTGCGCGGCGAGGTCATCAGCTCGACCTTCGACGAGCCGGCCGCACGCCACGTGCAGGTTGCCGAAATGGTGATCGAGCGCGCCAAGCGCCTGGTCGAGCACAAGAAGGACGTGGTGATCCTGCTCGACTCGATCACCCGTCTGGCACGTGCCTACAACAACGTCGTGCCGAGCTCGGGCAAGGTGCTGACCGGTGGTGTGGACGCCAACGCCCTGCACCGCCCGAAGCGCTTCTTCGGTGCCGCACGTAACGTGGAAGAAGGCGGCAGCCTGACCATCATCGCCACCGCGCTGGTCGACACCGGCAGCAAGATGGACGAGGTGATCTACGAAGAGTTCAAGGGCACCGGCAACAGCGAAGTGCACCTGAGCCGCCGCATCTCTGAAAAGCGCGTGTTCCCGGCCATCGACATCAACCGTTCGGGCACCCGCCGCGAAGACCTGCTGATCGAACCGGAACTGCTGCAGAAGATCTGGATCCTGCGCAAGCTGCTGCATCCGATGGATGAAATGGCCGCGATGGAATTCCTGCTCGACAAGATGAAGAACACCAAGTCCAACGACGAGTTCTTCGGTTCGATGAAGCGCTGATCGCGCGTTGTCGATGCACCAGCAAAAGGCCCCGCACTGCGGGGCCTTTTCGTTGCGGCCGGACGACCGACCACGCACGGCGTTGTTCTGCGGGAAGGCCTGCGCGTGCCGGCTTTCACTCCGGACGCGAAAATTGTGGCGATAATGCGACCTCGCCCCTATCGCGCACTGCGCGGCGGGCCCTGCCCGCCCCATGTTGCTCCGCATGCGCACACTCTCCCCCCGCCTCAACCTGGGCAAGCTGATCCTTGCCCTGGCCCTGCTCAGCGCCGTCATCGCCCTGGCCAACACGCTGCTCGCCAGCTATCGCGTGCAGCGTGACCAGCTGGTGGGCAACACGCTGGAAGCCAACCGCGTGTACGCCACCAAGCTGGCCGAGACCACGCAGAACTTCCTGTTGTCGGCGCAGCAGCAGTTGGCCTATGCCGCTGCCCGGCTCGGCGACAGCGACATGGATCCGGTACAGGCACAGGATGAAGCCAGCCGCCTGCAGCTTCAGTCCAGCAGCTTCAATTCATCGCTGGTGGTAGCCAGCGACGGCCGCGTGATCGCCACCTCGCCGCAGACACTGCAGCTGCAGGGCGAGATCCTGCGCAGCGCCGGCAGCAAGGCCGCACTGGACAAGCGCGAGCCGATGATCAGCGATCCCTACCAGTCGGCCACCGGCAAGCTGCTGATCTCCATTTCGCACCCGGTGTTCGACCGCAAGGGCCAGTACCGCGGCTATGTCAGCGGCACGTTGTACCTGCGCCAGCGCAGCGCGCTCAACACGCTGCTGGGAACGCACTACTACCGCGATGGCTCCTACCTGTACGTGGTGGACCGCCACGGCCGGCTGATCTACCACAACAACCCGAAGGAAGTGGGCACCTACGCGCTGAACAACCCGGCGGTGAAGGAAGTGATGCGCGGCCAGCGCGGTGCGCAGCAGGTACGCAACAACCACAGCGTGGCGATGCTGGCCGGCTACGCGCCCGTGGCGGCGACCGGCTGGGGCATCGTTGCCCAGCGTCCGACCGAAGCGACGCTGCAACCGTTGTCACGGTTGATGTCGGCGGTGATCTGGAACGCCATTCCGCTGGGCGTGCTGTCGCTGCTGATCACCTGGTGGTTCGCGCGCCGCATCTCGCTGCCGCTGTGGCAGCTGGCGCGCAATGTGCAGGACGGCGAAGACACCGGCAATGCGATCAGCCACGTCAATGGCATCCAGGCCTGGTACTTCGAAGTGGCACAGCTGAAGCAGGCGGTGCTGTACAGCTTCAATGCGCTGCAGGACCGCATCGGCACGCTCAACCGCGCCAGCCGCACCGATCCGATGACCGGCCTGCTGAACCGCCGAGGCCTGCAGCAGGCGCTCGACGCGCTTCAGGCCCAGGGCCTGCCGTTTGCGATCCTGGCGCTGGACATCGACCGCTTCAAGTCGATCAATGACAGCCATGGCCATGACGTCGGCGACGCCGCCATCGTGCATATCGCCGAACAGATGCGCCGTCATTCGCGTGAGACCGACGTGTTGTGCCGCGCTGGCGGCGAGGAGTTCCTGGTGCTGCTGCCGGGCGTGTCCGTCGATGCGGCACGGCAGACGGGCGAACGCCTGCGGCAGGCGATCGCCGAACAGCCGTTCGAGCCGGTCGGCACGATCACGGTGTCGCTGGGCGTGGCCCACTTCCCCAGCTTCCATACCGACCCGGAACAGGCGCTGCGGTTGGCCGACAAGGCCCTGTACCTGGCCAAGGAACAGGGGCGCAACCGGGTGGTGGTATACCCGCACGCCGACTGACGGCAGCGCCGGGAATGCCCGGCGCCACCTACCGGGGCGTCAGCCCAACGGGGTCAGCAGGCGCGGGCCTTCCTCGCGGCCGACCATGTAAACGCCACCTTCGGGCAGCAGATCGGTTCCCGCGGCCTTCGCATCCTCGCGCGTCTTCCACGGAGCCTGCTGGCGCGGGCCAGGAATATAGGCCGACCAGCGACCATAGCGGTCTTCCCGCCGATCGAACGCATAGTGGACGGGCACCCGCACGGTCCAGAACTCGCGGTCCTTGTCCGCACCGGTGGTGGGCGGACTGAAGGTCCAGTCGCGGGCAGTCTTCACGCTGGCCTTGGCCAGTACATCGCGCAGCATCTGCATCGTGCGCTCGGACCCGACCGCGGTCAGGTTGGTCCGCTCGGCGACCACGTCGGCGACCTTGCCATCACGCCCCACTTTGACCAGCAGCAGCACCACGCCCTGGCCACGGATCGAAGCCGCCTTGTCCGGGTAAACCGGCGGACGCATCTTCACCGCGGTGATGTCATCGCTGGTCAGGTTCTTTTCGTCGCGGATCCTGCCGAAGTTGGCGTCGGCCACCCGGATCTGCATGGTGCTTCCGGTCATGTTGTCGGCCAGCAGGCGCAGGCGGACGGCGGTACGCGCCGGCACCGGCCGGCCCTCGACCATGACCGGCTCGAAGCGCCACCCCTTGACGGTTTCATCGACGAGCGACGCCACATCGGGGCTGACCTTCTCGCGATGATCGAGCTGGAAACCCTCGACTCCGCCGTCACGACCGATGTCGATGACACCACTGAGCGTCATGCTGGCCTCTGTCTGCTGGCGCACCTGCCGCGCGGTCTGCGCCTGGGCGGTATCAACCAGGATCGCACCGCTACCGAGGGCGAGCGTCAGGGCGAGGAAGAGAGAAGAACGCATCACAGCCACTCCTTGTGCATGGAAGCCAGAGCGTACCCGAGGTGACGGGCCCGGGCATCCCTGAAGACGGCAGCGGCCGCGCCGGCCGTTCAGTCCTTGGACAGCGGGGTCAGCAAGCGCAGGCCGCGGTTGGCGCTGTCGACCATGTAGACCCCGCCGGCCGGCAGCAGGTCGCTGCCCGCCTGCTGGACATCGTGCTGGCGCCATGGCGCGGACTGGCGCGGACCGGGGATGAATGCTTTCCACGTGCCGTAGTCCTCCGGTCGCGACTTCAGGTCCTTGGTGATGGAATAGCTGACCGGTATCCGGATCGTCCAATCCGCGTGGTCCTTGTCCTCGCCGGTGGTCGGCGGCGCGAAGGTCCACTTGCGGGCAGCGGTGATGCTGGCCTTGGCGAACAGGTCGCGCAGCTGCTGCATCGTCCGTTCCGGCGCCACCACCCCCATGTTCACCTGCTCGGCAATCACGTCGGCCACCGTGCCATCACGCGCCACCTTGACCAGCAACAGCACGTCACCCTGGGCACCGCCACGGAACGCGGCCTCGGGGTAGCGCGGCGCCGGCATGCGTTTACGGGTGACCGTGTCGGTCGCGGTGTCGTCGTACTGGCTGAAGTCAACGCTGCTCATGCGGACCTGAATGCCACCATCTCCGGACGGTTTGCCCAGCAGCCTCACGCGCAGCGGCGCATGTACCGGAACGGACGCGCCATCGCGCAGCGTGGGTTCGAAGCGCCAGCTGCGGATCGTGCCATCGACGAAGGACGCGATGGACGGCGTAATCATCTCGCGCTGATCCAGCACCAGGTGACTGACCGAACCATCGGCAGAGACATCGATGTTGCCGGTCAGCACCATGCTGGCTTCGGCGGTGGCACGCACCGCCTGGGCGGTCTGGGCAGCGGCATCGGCGCACGCCAGGCTGGTGATGCTGCCAGTGGCAAGCACCAACGCGAGAAACAGGGGAGAACGCATCATGGCCCGATCCTTGGTGATGAGGATCCGAGCCTACCGCAGTTGCGCCGTGCAGATGCAGCCGATCACGCCAGCCGATGACTGCCCGCATATGGCGGCGTGTCCGGATAGTCCCCCAGCGCGAAGCGTGCCTGCAGCCCCTGCCACCACGCCGGGTCGAACAGATGCCGGTACAGCTCGCGCACCGCTGCGAGCTCCTGTGCGGGCAACCCCATGAAAGGCCCGAAGCGTTCGGGGAACACGTCGCGCGGGCCGACGTGGAACCAGGGCTCGTCGGCCATTGCTTCTTCAGGCGTACTGGGCTGCGGCCATGCACGGAACACGCAGTCACTGACCAGGCAGAGTTCGTCATAGTCGTAGAAGACCGCGCGGCCGTGGCGCGAGACGCCGAAATTTTTCGGCAGCATGTCGCCGGGGAAGATGTTGTTGCGCGCCATGTCGGTAATCGCCTGGGCGTAATCGAGCACTGCGGCACGGATCGCCTCACCACTCTGCTCACGCAGATAGAGATTCAACGGGCGGAAGCGACGCTGCACGTAACACAGGTTGATCTCGACCTCATCGCCATCCAGTCGCACGCTCTGCGCGCACTGCTGCAGCAGTTCCTCCAGCAATGCCGGCGCAAAGCGATCACGCGGGAAACGCAGGTGCCGGTACGGCTGTGCATCAAGCAGGCGGCCCACCCGGTCGAGGTTGAACACCAGTGCGTACTTCTCTTCCACCTGCTGCCTCGACATGGCCTTGGGCCAGGCGAAGCGGTCGCGGATCAGCTTGAATACCAGCGGATAGCTGGGCAGCGTGAACACCGCCATGACCATGCCCGGGGTGCCTTCGGCATGCAGCAGGCGCTCCTGCGGGTGCTCATTGAAATGGCGGAAGAAGGTGCGGTAGCGCTCGGTCTTGCCCTGCTTGGCGCGGCCCAGCACGGTGTAGAGCTCGTCGATCGGCTTGCCCGGCAGCAGGCTGCGCAGGAACACCACCGCATCGCCGACCGTGGCCAGATCGGCCTGGAAGTAGCTGCGTGACACGCCGAACAGATGGGCGACATCACGGCGCCGGGTCAGCACGGCATCGGCGCGCAGGCCGCGCTCGTCATTGACCAGCGCGATCACGCAGGGTGAGAAGCGATGCTCACCGAACACGCGGCCGACCAGATAGGCGCGGCGCTCACGATAGAACACGGTATCGAGCAGCTCGATGCTGCGCACCGGCGTATCGCCCCAATGCGCCAGATCGTCCTGCAGGCGTACGGCGATGGCCGCTGCACAGCGCAGCTGGTGCGCATACGGAACATCGAAACGGTAGTCGGCCAACACCCGCTGCAGCGCTTCCACCGGACGTGTCGGCGACACCGCGTAGGTATGCCGCGCGACCGGGTGGGTGATCGCATCGGAAGGTTCGACGTCGAAGGCGATGAACTCCACCTGCGGGTCCACGCCGCGGATGGCGAACAGCCGTCGTGCCAACGTGTTGTAGAAGGTCTTGTACAGTTCGGCATCGATCAGCCCCTGCAGCAGCGCGCTGTAGCGTGCGTGCACCTGCAGCCAGAGCGCTCGCGCACCGACGGCCTCGCCCGCCAGCCGGCGCAGGGCATCCATCTGCTCGGCGATGCACAGATCGTAGAGTGCGATGCGCTCGACCGCGTCCTGCCGCGCCGCGGCCCAGTCACGTCGTTCGAAGCGCACGCGGGCGCGGGCGGTGATCGCGGCAAACCGGGCGTGGTAGTCCTCGAAGCCATCACGGATGGCGCTGGCGATGCGTGGCGCCAGATCGGTGGCGATGACAGGCTCGGACATGCAGGGCTCACCCGGGAGGACCGGCTTCACCATACGCTGGCGTGGGGTGGCTTGTGTAGGGCCGAACCGAGGATGCGCTGGTAGTGCCGGCCGCTGGACGGCACCCCATGAAACAGCGGCTGGGGACTGCAGATGCCGGCCAACGGCCGGCACTACCGCTCTACTGCACGTCGGCCGCCTCAGATCGCCAGTTCCGCCTCCACGTCCTGCACCCTGCGCCGGGCCAGGGCAAGGTTGGACTTGGTCCGGTCCAGCACGATGTAGAAGAACAGGCCCTTCTTCTTCGCCACCGGCCGCATGATGTGATACGCCTTGCCGAGCGAAATCAGGATGTCCTCGATGCTGTCGTTGAGGTTGAGCGAGGCAGCGGTCTTCATCTTGGCGCGGATCACTTCGGTATTGCCGGCCGCGGCCACTTCCATGTCCATGCCCGAGCCGGCCTCGCCCAGCAGCATGCCGCTTTCATAGTCGACCAGCGCAACGGCCTGGGCGCCATCGATGCTCATCAGTGCAGTCAGCGAATCATTCAGTCCAGCCACGTCGCACCTCTCTCGTTGTTGGTTCGAGCCCTCGTTCCCCTGCGGCCGGGCTCACGATCCGCCGAGTTCGGCCAGGATCTCCTGGCCACATTCCCTGCTCTGCCACAGCACCTGGCCGATCACGCTGCGCTGGTCGCATGCCGCCATCAACAGCAACGGCGCACGTCCCTCGGCATGGATGGCCAGCATCAGCACCTTGCCGCCCGCCGCTTCCAGCATCAGCGTCTGCAGATCGCCCAGTACCAGTTCGCGCCCCACCGCGGCCGCCAATGCCAGCATCGCGCTGGTCATCGCCGCCAGCCGCTCGCCGCGGCCTTCGGCCCCGGCACTGACCAGGGCGAAGCCATCGACACTGGCCAGCACCACGGTGCGCACGCCTTCAACGCGCCGTTGCAGGTCCTGCAGCAGCGGCTGCAGGCGTTCGCGCTGCTGCGCGTCCGGCAGCGGCGCACCGTCCCCATCAGCCATGTGCGGCCACCAGCGCATGCGCTTCCATTTCGCTCATCAGTACATCCATCAGCAGCAATCCCTGTTGGCGATCGCGCGCATCCACGGCCAGCAGTGGCAGGGGCTGGTCATCAAGCCGTGCGCAGGCGGCCCAGTCATCCAATGCAGCCGCCGGCGCCTGGTCCAGATGGGTGACGGCCACGACCAGCGCCAGCGCCGAACCGAACGGTTGCAGCACCTGCAGGTAGGTCTGCATTTCCTCGGCAACGCCGGCGCGCCGCGCATCCAGCAGCAGCACTGCACCACGCGCGCCCTGCAGCAGGATCGGCCACAGGAAATCGAAACGCTGCTGGCCGGGCGTTCCATAGAGGCGCAACCGCTCGCCGTTGGGCAGGTCGATATCGGCGTAGTCGAGCGCCACGGTGGTGGACGCCTTGTCCGCACCGGCACGGTCGCTGTTGGCCACGTCGGTGTCGATAACCGCACCAGCCGCGATGCTGCGTACCAGGGTGGACTTGCCGCTGCCCATGCCCCCCAGCACCACCACCTTGTGCTCACGCATCGCGATCACTCCCGCGCAGTGTCCGCCACAGGCGGGCAAGCAGACCGTTGTCGCCGCCTGGCGAACGCGCGGTGGCCATCGGTGATGCCGGTGCGGACTGCAGCTGCGCGTAACCGCACAGATAGGCCGCATGGATGAAATCGCGCACGGCCGCCGCCGGCAGGTCGAGCAGCATCGCGCATTCGTCCACCGTGCAGGCGCGCTTGAGCAACAGCGAGCACAGACGAAAGCCATCGTGATCGTGGCCGAGCACGCGGAAATCCGGCCAACGCAGCAACTTCACCGATGCCCCACGCAGGCGTTCATCCAGTGCCTGCCAATGACCGCTGCGCTGTGCCCATTGCCACAGCAGCGGGCGCAACGGCTGGCGCGCGCGGTCCCCCGCCAGCGATTGCAGCTGCGCCGGCTGCAACGCGTCCAGGTACAGGCGCTCAAAGCCCTGGGCCAGACGCTCCACCAGCGTGCTGGCCGGCTCCTGCAGCAGTACTGCCTGGTCCTGTTCCAGGTCCAGCAGCAGCAGGGGCGTTCCGTCCTCGCCGAGCATGGCCTGCCCCTGTCGCAGCGGCAGGCGCTCGCGCAGCAGGCGGGTGATCGCATGGGCGCCGTCAGCCAGGCGGATTGCCGTCGCCCCGGCCACAGGCTGCATGCCACGCAGCGCGCGGCCGATCGCACCATCGTCCAGCACGTCATGGCGGCCATCGCCTTCGCGCAGTTGACCACCCAGGTCTTCAATCCAGCATTGCAGGCGTGGCCGCTGCTGGCGCATGCGCAGTGCCGCGTTGCGCAACGCTGGCGTATCGCGGATCACCAGCAGATCGCAGTCGTCCAGATCCTGGCTGCGGCGGATCTGGCCATCCGGCAGCGCCGAGGCCAGGCGCAGGCGTTGCAGCAGGGCCTGCTCGCCCTGGATGTCGGTTCCCACTACCAGCACGCGTGCCATCCGTGTTCCCCGTGCGACCGCCTCCCCGGCGGTCTCGCAGCGCCAAGGCTAGGCCATGGTTTGCCGCCACCGTCGTGATCGACTGCTCATATTGATGGCAGTGGTGGATTGGCGCAGATCGGTTCTGCGACGGCGATCGGGGGCAAGTTTCATGCCGTGTTGACGGCATTCCGACAACCGATGGATGTCACGGTTCTGGACCGCCGGCTGATGCATGCCATGCGCGGATGCCCGCTCGGCCGCCCTGCGCAGAAAAAGAAACCCGCGCCGAAGCGCGGGTTCCGATGTCACGACCGCACGGCGATGGATCAGCCGCGCAGCTGCTCCAGTGCGGTGTTGAAGGTCGCACTCGGGCGCATGGCGGCCGCCGCCTTGGCCACGTCCGGACGGTAGTAGCCGCCGATGTCCACGGCCTTGCCCTGCACGGCGATCAGCTCGTCGACGATCTTCTGCTCGTTGTCGGCCAGGGCCTTGGCCAGCGGTGCGAAGCGGGCCTGCAGTGCGGCGTCTTCGGTCTGCACGGCCAGGGCCTGCGCCCAGTACAGCGCGATGTAGAAGTGGCTGCCACGGTTGTCGATGCCGCCGAGCTTGCGCGACGGCGACTTGTCGTTGTCCAGGAACTGGCCGTTGGCTTCATCCAGCGCCTTGGCCAGCACGCGGGCGGCAGCGTTGTCGTAGCGGTTGCCCAGGTGTTCCAGCGACGCGGCCAGGGCCAGGAACTCGCCCAGCGAATCCCAGCGCAGGTAGTCCTCTTCAACGAACTGCTGCACGTGCTTGGGAGCCGAACCACCGGCGCCGGTCTCGAACAGGCCGCCACCGGCCATCAGCGGCACGATCGACAGCATCTTGGCGCTGGTACCCAGCTCCATGATCGGGAACAGGTCGGTGAGGTAATCGCGCAGCACGTTGCCGGTCACCGAGATGGTGTCCTCGCCCTTGCGGATGCGATCGAGCGAGAAGGCGGTGGCTTCCACCGGCGGCAGGATGCGGATATCCAGGCCGTTGGTGTCGTGGTCCTTCAGGTACTGCTCGACCTTGGCGATGACCTGCGCGTCGTGGGCGCGGGCGGCATCCAGCCAGAACACGGCCGGGGTGCTGCTCAGGCGGGCGCGTTCGACGGCCAGCTTGACCCAGTCCTGGATCGGCGCGTCCTTGGTCTGGCACATGCGCCAGATGTCACCGGCTTCCACGGCGTGCTCGAACACCACGTTGCCGGCGTCGTCGGTGACCTTGACCACGCCATCGGCAGCGATCTGGAAGGTCTTGTCGTGCGAGCCGTACTCTTCAGCCTTCTGCGCCATCAGCCCGACGTTCGGCACCGAGCCCATGGTGGCCGGGTTGAAGGCACCGTGCGCCTTGCAGTCGTCGATGACGGCCTGGTACACGCCGGCGTAGCAGCGGTCAGGAATGACGGCCTTGGTGTCCTGCAGCTTGCCTTCGGCGTTCCACATCTTGCCGGAGTCGCGGATCATCGCCGGCATCGAGGCGTCGACGATCACATCGCTCGGCACGTGCAGGTTGGTGATGCCCTTGTCCGAGTTGACCATGGCCACGCCCGGACGCTGCGCGTACTCGGCAGCCAGGTCGGCTTCGATCGCAGCGCGGGTGGCTTCAGGCAGCGACGGCAGGCGCGCGGCCAGGTCACCGATGCCGTTGTTGGCATCGAAACCGGCCTGCTTCAGCACATCGGCGTGCTTGGCCAGCACGTCCTTGTAGAACTCGTTGACCGCCACACCGAACATGATCGGGTCGGAGACCTTCATCATGGTCGCCTTCAGGTGCAGCGAGAACAGCACGCCCTGGGCCTTGGCATCGGCAATCTGCTCACCGATGAACGCAGCCAGTGCCTTACGGCTCATCACCGCGGCATCGACGATCTCTCCCGCCTTCACCGCAGTCTTTTCCTTCAGCACGACGGTGCTGCCGTCCTTGCCGTGGAAGGTGATCTTCAGCGCGCCGGCGTTGACCAGGGTGGCAGACTTTTCGCTGCCGTAGAAATCACCGGCGGCCATGTGCGCGACGTGCGACTTCGAATCCGAGGCCCAGGCGCCCATGCGGTGCGGGTGCTTGCGCGCGTAGTTCTTCACCGACAGCGGTGCGCGGCGGTCGGAGTTGCCTTCGCGCAGCACCGGGTTAACCGCGCTGCCCTTGACCTTGTCGTAGCGCGCCTTGTAGTCGCGCTGCTGGTCGTCGGCCGGGGTTTCCGGGTAATCCGGCAGCGGGTAGCCCTGGTCCTGCAGTTCCTTGATGGCCGCCTTCAGCTGCGGCACCGAGGCGGAGATGTTCGGCAGCTTGATGATGTTGGCGTCCGGGGTGGTCGCCAGCTGGCCCAGCTCGGCCAGGTCGTCGTTGACCTTCTGCGCATCGCTCAGCAGTTCCGGGAACAGCGACAGGATGCGGCCGGACAGCGAGATGTCACGGGTTTCCACCGCGATGCCGGCAGTGGAGGTATAGGCGTCGACGATCGGCAGCAGCGACTGGGTGGCCAGGAACGGTGCTTCGTCGGTCAGCGTGTAGAGGATCTTGGACATGGGGGACTTGGACTCTGTAGCAGTGCTCAGGGGAAGGCCGGCGCCAGCGCCGGGCCACGTGCAACCGTGTCACTTCCCCCGCCGCCGTCAGGGTGGGCGCGCGGCGGGGAAACCCCTGCATTGTCGCGTTTTCAGCCGCGCGGGGCAAAGCCGGGCCATACGCGGCGGTATTGCAACGCAGTGATCCACTGGGCCGGTGTTGTGCGTCGGTGATGCGTTCCCGGCAGATCCACGCCATGCGTGGATGAGGAAGAACCCGCCGTTTCAGTAGATCCACGCCACGCGTGGATGAGAGCCCGCCATCGCCCCAAAAAAAAGACGCAGCCTCGCGGCTGCGTCCATCGTGAGCCCTGCCGGGAGAGAGTCGGCAGGACTTACTTGACCTCGAACTCCTGCGGCGTTCCGGCCGCCTTACCATCGACCATGACTTCGGCGCGGTACTTGCCCGCCGGCCAGCCATTGGCATTCTTGAAGGTGATGTTGGTGGTTTCTGCGCCACTGGTGTTCAGGGTCGCGTTCTGTTCGCCGGCCACCTGGCCATCCTGGAAGGTCAGCTTGGCGCCGACCGCAACATTGTTGGCGGCGCCATCGGTCTTGACCGAGACGACCACGTCATCCTTCGGTGCGAACAACGCTGCCGGGGCTACCGACTTGTCTGCCGCAGCGGACTTGCCCACGGTAACGGTGGAAACGGCAACCGCAGCGGCAGCCATCGGCGGCGGCGCGCCGGTCATCGGAGCCGGAGCTTCGGCCGGTGTGGTCGCTGCCGGTGCCGCATTGTTGTCAGCGGTTTCTTCCTTCTTCTTGCAGCCCACCAGGGCGACACTGCCCAGCAGTGCGGCCAGCAGGGCGTTCTGGAGCGGGGTGGTCTTGATCATTCGGGGTTCCTCCCAGGATTGTCGGATGGCGATCAATGGCCTGCGCGCGGCAGGCTTACTTCGGCGGAAGCTTCAGGGTCTGGCCCGGAAAGATCTTGTCCGGGTCATCAAGCACATCGCGGTTGGCCTCGAAGATCTTCTTCCAGGCATTGGCATCGCCAAGATGCTGTTTGGCGATCTTCGACAGCGAATCTCCCTTCTGCACGGTATAGGTGCCGCCACTGACGACTTCGGCGGTACTGTCCACCGAAGCGCTGACGCCGGAAAAGTCCGCCTTGGGAACCTGTTGGGCGGTACTGTCGACGCTGGCGCTGACGCCGGAGAAATCGGCCTTCTTCTCGGTACTCATCCACACACTCCCGTCTGCATGACTACGTAGCGTGTACGGTGTCACAGCAGTTGTTAAATGGGGATGGTGCAGATGTGAAGCCGCCCCCGGGAGCGGCTGAACAATCGGGGCGGAAGGCCGTAGCGCCGGGCCTGGCCCGGCGGCTTTGGTTCTGGCCGCTGCGCTCGCCGGGCATGGCCCGGCGCTACCAGTAGCCGCCTGCGGCGGCTACTGGCGCAGCTCGCGGTAGGTCGCAGCCGGTGCGGCGATGCCGGGACTGGCACGCCACGGGTTGATGTCCAGGCCACCGCGGCGGGTGTAGCGGGCTTCCACTTCCAGCCACTGCGGCTGGCAGCGCGCGGATACTTCGCTGAAGATCCGCTCCACGCACTGCTCATGGAACTCGGCGTGCTCGCGGTAGCTGACCAGATAACGCAGCAGGCCGACGCGATCGATCTTCGGGCCACGGTAACGCAGGCTGACCGTGGCCCAGTCCGGCTGGCCGGTGACCGGGCAGTTGGACTTCAGCAGGGCCGAGACCAGGGTTTCCTCCACTACCTGATCAGCATCGGCCGCCAGATAGTCCGCCTGCGGCGGGCCATAGCAATCGATTTCCACGTCCAGCCCGTCGATGGACTCGCCCAGCGGAACCTCCCGCAGGGTCGGCAAGCCAAACTCGACCTGCACCGGCGCGCCGGCGCACGCAGACAGATCCGCCACCAGGCGCTCACGCAGCGCGTCGGCGCTGTCGATGCGGGTGCTGTTGAGGGAATTCAGATACAGCTTGAACGACTTCGATTCGATCAGGCGCGGCGAGGTGCATGGCACCTGCACCGTTGCCACGGCAACCTGCGGCTTGCCGCGCGGGTCGAGCCAGCTCAGCTCGAAGGCGTGCCAGCGGTCGTGGCCGACGAACGGCAGCGCGGCGTCATCGAGGCCGATCTCGGCACGGGCACCGCTGCGCGGGATGGGAAACAGCAGGCCGGGATCGTACTGCGACGGGTAACTGACCTCGCGACCGAGGCTGGAATCCTGTGGGGTGTTCATGCTGCTTATTGTATCGCGCGGAAGGCGGGCCTTCGGCCTGCGCGGCCAACGGCGGAGCCCCTCCGTGGTGGTTCAGGGCAGGATCTCGGGATCGGCCGGGAGGGTGGGTTGGCTGGGGGCCGCTGCAAGTACGTCCATGTAAGCTCGGTCGCCGCATCCATGCGGCTCACGCCCCCAGCCAACCCACCCTCCCGGCCACGGACAATTTCCCGCGCCACCACGGGAAAGATCAGGAAAATCAAGATCAAAAGCAGAAACCGATCCTTCAGACGTTCATGACGCCTGCCGTGCCGACCAACGGTCGGCCCCCACCAAAGCAGAAGGCCGTTCCAACAGCTCGCAGGAAACTGTCGAAGGCGGGGTGGGTCCGGTTGAGGGGGTGTGAGCGGCATGGATGCCGCGACCAAGCCTACATGGACGTATTTACGGCGTCCCCCTCAACCGGACCCAGCCCGCCTACCCTCAGGAAACCAGCTTCTGACTTTGACGTTGATCTGCAGCGGGTGCAGGGCTGCAAGCCCTGCCGGAAACCCTCACCCCGCAGGAGTACCCGCACCGTGCAGGTAATCCAGGCTCACCTGCAGCAGCGCGCGGAATCCAACATCCAGTGCCTTCTCATCCAGCAGGAACTTCGGCGAATGATTCGCCGGTGCCGTCGCCGGATCGATGCCCACGCTGGTGGAACCGACAAAGAAGAACATGCCCGGCACTTCCTTTGCGTACAGCGAGAAATCCTCCGCGCCCATCTGCAGCGGCGGCTCGTACACGTTGTCCTTGCCCACCACGGCCTGCAGGCTCGGCAGCATCTTCGCCGTCAGCGCCGGGTCGTTCACCGTGGCCGGGTTGCCTTCGGCTTCATAGATGTCGGTCACCGCCTTGGCGCCGTGCGCGGCGGCGGTGTGCTCGGCCACGTTGCGCAGGTCGGCGAAGATCTGCTGGCGCATGCCTTCATCGAAGGTGCGGATGGTGCCGACCATTTCCACTTCATCAGGAATGATGTTGTAGCGGATGCCACCGTTGATCGCACCGAAGGTGAGCACGGCCGGCTGCTTGGACAGGTTCGCGCGGCGGCTCACGATGGTCTGCGCGGTGCCGATCAGGTCGGCGGTGGCCACGATCGGATCCACCCCGTTCCAGGGCGCCGAGCCGTGCGTCTGCCGGCCAACGACCTTGATGCCGAAGCGATCGGACGCTGCCATCAGCGGGCCACCACGCACGGCGATCTGCCCGGCCTGCACGCTGGAGAACACATGCAGGCCAAACACCGCCTCGGGTTTGAAGTCGGCAAACAACCCTTCCTTCAGCATCAGCGCGGCACCGCCCTCCTCCGGCGGCGGCGCACCTTCCTCGGACGGCTGGAAGATCAGCATCACCTGGCCGGGCAGATCCTTCTTCATCGCCACCAGCGCCTCGGCCACGCCCAGCAGGGTAGCGGTGTGCGCATCATGGCCGCAGGCGTGCATGACGCCCACGGTCTGCCCGCGGTACTGCGCGGTGGCCTTGGAGGCGAACGGCAGGCCGGTCTGTTCGGTCACCGGCAGCGCATCCATGTCTGCACGCAGGGCGATCTTCGGGCCCGGCTTGCCGCCTTCGATGATCGCCACCACGCCGTGATGGGCGATGCCGGTCTTCGGCTTCAGGCCCATCGCGCGCAGGCGCTTGGCCACTTCGGCGGAGGTGCGCTCTTCGCGGTTGGACAGCTCAGGGTGCTGGTGGAAGTCACGTCGCCATTCCACCACTTTGGCCTGCAGGCGCTGCGCGGCAGCGGTCACTTCCGGGCGCTGCGCGTCCTCGGCGTGGGCAAGGGCCGGCAGGGCCAGCAACAGGGCGGACAGCAGCAGCGAACGGCGCATCTCGATCTCCACGGAAGGGGTCTGCACCTGAATGTAGGGCAACACCGCCGTTACGGGAACCTCTCCGGCGGCCATCGGTCATAGCGCCCGTCCCATCCGTCATGCAGGAAACGTGATGTGGCACAGGTATGCTTTGCGCATTGCCATCCGGGGCACCGCCCCGACCAGCCCTCTTGGAGTCCTTGAATGTCACGTGTTTGGAAGATCGTGCTGCTGGTCGTGGCGGTACTGGTGCTGGCTGTGGTTGGCCTGCGCGTACTGGGCGGCGGCAAGGACAAGGCCAAGGCCAGCGGCCCTGCGGCAGGTGCCAGCCAGGACGGTGAAGACCCCAACGCCGGGCCGGTGCCGGTGACCGTGGTCGACGCTGCGCGCCAGGACGTGCCGGTGTATGCCAGCGCACTGGGCACGGTAACGGCGATGAACACCGTGACCGTCAGCCCGCAGGTCGGCGGTCAGCTGATGAGCCTGAACTTCCGCGAAGGCCAGGAAGTGAAGAAGGGCGACGTGCTGGCGGTCATCGACCCGCGCACCGCCCAGGCCAGCTATGACCAGGCGGTGGCGTCCAAGCGCCAGAACGAGGCCCTGCTGGCCACCGCGCGTTCGAACTACCAGCGCTCGAACGCACCGGAGTACCGCCAGTTCGTGGCCAAGACCGATCTGGATACACAACGAAACCAGGTGGCACAGTACGAAAGCGCGGTGGCGGCCAACGAGGCCAGCATGCGCTCGGCGCAGGTGCAGCTGCAGTACACCAGGGTCACTGCGCCGATCACCGGCATCGCCGGTATCCGCGCGGTCGATGCTGGCAACGTGGTCAACGCCGGCACCGCGCTGGTCACGCTGACCCAGATCCACCCGATCCACGTGCTGTTCAACCTGCCTGAGCGCCAGCTGGGCGATGTGCGCCAGGCGCAGGCCGCCGGCGAGGTGCCGGTGGCAGCGCTGGACCGCGCCGATTCGCACGTGCTGTCCGGCGACGGCAAGCTGGACGTGGTCGACAACCTGATCAGTGCCGACAGCGGCACCTTCAAGGCACGTGCGGTGTTCGACAACGCCGACAACGGCCTGTGGCCGGGCCAGTTCGTCAACGTGCGCATGCAGCTGCGCACCCTTGCCGGCGGCGTGGTGATCCCGACCCAGGCGGTGCTGCGTGGCCCGGACGGTGAGTACGTCTATATCGTGCAGGGCGACAACACGGTGAAGATGCAGACCGTGCGCAGTGGCGTGGAAGTGGGTGACAGCCACGTGCAGATCGCCGAAGGCCTGAAGGGTGGCGAGCGGGTGGTCAGCGAAGGCCAGTTCCGCCTGAAGCCGGGCAGCAAGGTGACCGCGCTGAAACCGGGCGAGACCCCGGCTGCACCGACCGAGGCCGAACTGAAGGCCGCCGAACAGAAGAGTGGCGGCAGCCGCCGCGGTGGTGGCCCGCGCTGAGCGCAGGCCCCTGCTCTTCCCCGCGCCGGCGATCCCGCCGGCGCTGCCATTGAAGTGCCAGCAAGGATCAGTCCGTGGGCTTTTCGACGATCTTCATCCGCCGCCCGATCGCCACCTCGCTGTTGATGGCGGGTCTGTTGCTGCTGGGCATCCTCGGTTACCGCAAGCTGCCGGTGTCGGCGCTGCCGGAAATCGATGCGCCCAGCCTGGTGGTGACCACCCAGTACCCGGGTGCCAACGCCACCACCATGGCCTCGTTGGTGACCACGCCACTGGAGCGCCAGTTCGGCCAGATCTCCGGGCTGGAGCTGATGACCTCCGATTCCTCGGCCGGGTTGTCGACGGTCATCCTGCAGTTCTCGATGGATCGCGACATCGATATCGCCGCGCAGGATGTACAGGCGGCCATACGCCAGGCCACCCTGCCCTCTTCGCTGCCGTACCAGCCGGTCTACAACCGGGTGAATCCGGCCGATGCGGCCATCGTCACCCTGAAGCTGACCTCGGACACGCGCCCGCTGCGTGACGTCAACAACTACGCCGACTCGATCCTGGCCCAGCGCCTGTCGCAGGTGCAGGGCGTTGGCCTGGTTTCGATCGCCGGCAACGTGCGTCCGGCCGTGCGCATCCAGGTGAACCCGGCGCAGCTGTCCAACATGGGCCTGACCCTGGAAGAGCTGCGCAGTGCGCTCACCCAGGCCAACGTCAACGCGCCCAAAGGCTCGTTGAATGGCAAGACCCAGTCCTACAGCATCGGCACCAACGACCAGCTGGCCAGCGCCGCCGAGTACCGCGACACCATCATCAGCTACAAGAACGGCCGCCCGGTGCGCCTGTCCGACGTGGCCGAAGTGGTCGACGGGGTGGAGAACGACCAGCTGGCCGCATGGGCCGATGGCAAGCCGGCGGTGCTGCTGGAAGTGCGCCGCCAGCCGGGCGCCAACATCGTGCAGACCGTCGAACGCATCCGCGCGCTGCTGCCGCAGCTGCAGGGCGTGCTGCCGGCCGACGTGCACCTGGAGGTCTTCTCCGACCGCACCGAGACCATCCGCGCCTCGGTGCATGAAGTGCAGTTCACCCTGATCCTGACTATCGGCCTGGTGGTGGCGGTGATCTTCGTGTTCCTGCGCCGCTTCTGGGCCACGATCATTCCCTCGGTGGCGGTGCCGCTGTCACTGGCCGGCACCTTCGCGGTGATGGCCTTTGCCGGCATGTCGCTGGACAATCTTTCGCTGATGGCGCTGGTGGTGGCCACCGGCTTCGTGGTCGACGATGCGATCGTGATGATCGAGAACATCGTGCGTTACATCGAACAGGGCAAGAGTGGCAAGGAAGCCGCCGAGATCGGCGCGCGTCAGATCGGCTTCACCGTTCTGTCGCTGACGGTCTCGCTGGTGGCGGTGTTCCTGCCGCTGCTGCTGATGCCCGGTGTCACCGGTCGCCTGTTCCACGAATTTGCCTGGGTGCTGAGCATTGCCGTGGTGCTGTCGATGCTGATCTCGCTGACGCTCACCCCGATGATGTGCGCCTACCTGCTCAAGCCCGACGCGCTGCCCGAGGGCGAGGACGCACACGAGCGTGCGGCCGCCGCCGGCAAGCAGAACCTGTGGACACGCACCGTTGGCCTGTACGAGCGCAGCCTGGACTGGGTGCTTGAACACCAGCCGATCACGCTGGCGGTCGCCGCTGCCGCACTGGTGCTGACCGTGCTGCTGTACGTGCTGATTCCCAAGGGCCTGCTGCCCGAACAGGACACCGGCCTGATCACCGCGGTGGTGCAGGCTGACCAGAACATCGCCTTCCCGCAGATGGAACAGCGCACCAAGCAGGTCGCCGAGGCACTGCGCAAGGATCCGGACGTGACCGGCGTGTCGGCGTTCATTGGTGCCGGCAGCATGAACCCGACGCTCAACCAGGGCCAGCTGTCGATCGTGCTGAAGGAGCGTGGCGAGCGCGATGGCCTGGATGAGATCCTGCCGCGCCTGCAGAAGTCCGTCGCCGGCATTCCCGGCGTGGCGCTGTACCTGAAGCCGGTGCAGGACGTCACCCTGGATACCCGCGTGGCCGCCACTGAATACCAGTACTCGCTGTCGGACGTGGACAGCGCCGAAGTGGCGCTGCAGGCCAACCGCTTGACCCAGGCGCTGCGCCAGCGCCCGGAACTGGCCGACGTCGACAACAACCTGTCCAACCAGGGCCGGGCGCTGGAGTTGAACATCGACCGCGACAAGGCCAGCGTGCTCGGCGTACCGATGCAGACCATCGATGACACCCTCTACGATGCGTTCGGCCAGCGCCAGATCTCCACCATCTTCACCGAGCTCAACCAGTATCGGGTCGTGCTGGAAGTGGCGCCGCAGTTCCGTACCAGCACCGCGCTGATGGAACAGTTGGCCGTGGCCTCCAACGGTGCCGGCGCACTGACCGGCACCAATGCCACCAGCTTCGGGCAGGTCACTTCGTCCAACTCGTCCACCGCCACCGGCATCGGTGCCCAGAACACCGGCATCACCGTGGGCGCGGGCAGCATCATTCCGCTGTCGGCGCTGGCCGAAGCCAAGGTATCCAGCGCGCCGCTGCTGGTCAGCCACCAGCAGCAGCTGCCTGCGGTGACGGTGTCCTTCAACGTCGCCCCGGGCTACTCGCTGTCCGATGCGGTCAAGGCCATCGAAGAGACCAAGGCCAGCCTGGACATGCCGGCGCACGTGCATGCGCAGTTCATCGGCAAGGCCGCCGAATTCACCGGCAGCCAGACCGACGTGGTGTGGCTGCTGCTGGCCTCGCTGGTGGTGATCTACATCGTGCTGGGCGTGCTGTATGAAAGCTACATCCACCCGATCACGATCATCTCGACCCTGCCACCGGCAGGTGTCGGCGCGCTGCTGGCACTGATGGTGTGCGGCCTGAGCCTGTCGGTGGACGGCATCGTCGGCATCGTGCTGCTGATCGGCATCGTCAAGAAGAACGGCATCATGATGGTCGACTTCGCCATCGAGGCACGACGCACTGGTGCCAACGCGCGTGACGCCATCCGTCGCGCCTGCCTGCTGCGCTTCCGTCCGATCATGATGACCACCGCCGCGGCGATGCTCGGTGCGTTGCCGCTGGCGCTGGGCACCGGCATCGGCTCGGAGCTGCGCCGCCCGCTGGGCATTGCCATCGTCGGTGGCCTGCTGCTGTCGCAGCTGGTGACCCTGTACACCACGCCGGTGATCTACCTGTACATGGAACGCTTCTCGGAATGGCTTGCACGCCGCCGCGAACAGCGCGCGCTGCGCGATGGCACGCTGCAGGAGCCGCAGGCATGATCCAGGCCCCGCAGCTGCGGGGGGCCGCACGATGAACCTGTCCGGCCCCTTCATCCGCCGCCCGATCGGCACCGCCCTGCTGGCCATCGGCCTGTTCATGGTCGGGGTGATCTGCTATCTGCGGCTGGGTGTGTCGGCGTTGCCGAACATCGAGATCCCGGTGATCTTCGTGCACGCCAGCCAGTCCGGTGCCGACGCAGCGACCATGGCCTCGACGGTCACCGCGCCGCTGGAACGCCACCTCGGCCAGCTGCCGGGCATCGACCGCATGCGTTCGTCGAGCTCGGAAGGCAGCTCGCTGGTGTTCATGATCTTCCAGAGCGACCGCAACATCGACTCGGCCGCGCTGGATGTGCAGACCGCGATCAATTCGGCGCAGGCCGACCTGCCGTCGGGCATGGGTTCGCCGATGTACCAGAAGGCCAACCCGAACGACGACCCGGTGATCGCCATCGCGTTGACCTCGCAGACACAGTCGGCCGACGAGCTGTACAACGTGGCCGACTCGTTGCTGGCCCAGCGCATCCGCCAGATCGGCGGCGTCGCTTCGGTGGACATCGCCGGAGCCTCGACACCGGCCGTGCGCGTGGACGTCAACCTGCGCCTGATGAACGCGCTGGGGCTGACCGCCGACGACCTGCGCAATGCCGTACGCGCGGCCAACGTCACCTCGCCCACCGGATTCCTCAGCGACGGCAATACCACCACGGCGATCATCGCCAATGATTCGGTGGCCCGCGCGGCCGACTTCGCCGACCTGGTGGTCAAGACCCAGGGCGATGGCCGGGTGATCCGCCTGAAGGACATCGCCAACGTCTACGACGGCCAGCAGGACGCTTACCAGGCCGCGTGGTTCGACCACAAGCCGGCGGTGGTGATGTATGTGTTCACCCGCGCCGGCGCCAACATCGTGGAAACCGTGGACCGGGTGAAGGCGCAGATTCCCGCCCTGCGCGATTACCTGCAGCCGGGCACCACGATGACGCCGTACTTCGACCGGACCCCGACCATCCGTTCGTCGCTGCATGAAGTGCAGATCACCCTGCTGATCAGCCTGGCGATGGTGGTGCTGACCATGGCGCTGTTCCTGCGCCGCCTGGCACCGACGCTGATCGCCGCAGTAACCGTGCCGCTGTCGCTGGCCGGTGCTGCACTGGTGATGTACGTGATGGGCTTCACCCTGAACAACCTGAGCCTGCTGGCGCTGGTGATCGCGATCGGTTTCGTGGTCGACGATGCGATCGTGGTGATCGAGAACATCATGCGCCACCTGGACGAAGGCATGCCGCGGATGCAGGCCGCGTTCGCCGGTGCGCGCGAGATCGGCTTCACCATCGTCTCGATCACCGCTTCGCTGGTGGCGGTGTTCATCCCGCTGCTGTTCGCCAGCGGCATGATGGGTGCGTTCTTCCGCGAGTTCACCGTGACCCTGGTTGCAGCGATCGTGGTGTCGATGGTCGTCTCGCTGACGCTGACCCCGGCGCTGTGCAGCCGCTTCCTCAGCGCGCATGACCACAAGGCGGCACCGTCGCGCTTCGGCCGCTGGCTGGATGCCGGCCATGAGCGGATGCTGCGCGTCTATACCGTGCTCCTGGACTTCTCGCTGCGCCACGCGCTGCTGCTCTCGCTCACCCCGCTGATCCTGATCGGCGTCACCATCTTCCTGTTCGGTGCAGTGAAGAAGGGCGCGTTCCCGCCGCAGGACACCGGCCTGATCTGGGGCCGCGCCAATTCCAGCGCGACGGTGTCCTTCGAGGACATGGTCAGCCGCCAGCGCCGCATCACCGACATGCTGATGTCCGATCCGGCGGTGAAGACGGTGGGCGTGCGCCTGGGCAGTGGCCGCCAGGGCTCCAGCGCGCAGTTCAACGTCGAGTTGAAATCGCGCAAGGACGGCCGCCGCGAAACCACCGCACATGCACTGGCACGCCTGAGCGCCAAGGCCGACCGCTACCCGGACCTGCAGCTGCGCCTGCGTGCGATCCAGGACCTGCCCAGCAATGATGGCGGTGGCAGCAGCCAGGGCGCGCAGTACCGTGTCTCGCTGCAGGGCAACGACCTGGCCGCGCTGCAGGAATGGCTGCCCAAGCTGCAGGCCGCATTGAAGAAGAATCCGAAGCTGCGCGACGTCGGTACCGATGTCGACAACGCCGGGCTGCGCCAGAACATCGAGATCGACCGTGCCAAGGCCGCACGCCTGGGCGTCTCGGTGGGTGCCATCGACGGTGCGCTGTACGGCGCCTTCGGCCAGCGCCAGATCTCCACGATCTATTCGGACATCAACCAGTACAGCGTGGTGGTCAACGCGCTGCCCTCACAGACCGCCACCCCGTCGGCACTGGACGAGGTGTACGTGCGTGCACGCAACGGCGAGATGGTGCCGATCACGGCGGTGGCCCGGCAAACGCCAGGGCTGGCACCTTCGCAGATCACCCATGAAAACCAGTACACGACGATGGACCTGAGCTACAACCTCGCCCCCGGCGTCAGCATGGGCGAGGCCAAGGCCATCATCGACAGCACCGTGGCAGGCATGCGCATGCCCGGTGACATCCGCCTGGCCGATGACGCCGGATTCGGCTTCAACTCCGACCCCAGCGACATGCTGATCCTGGTGCTGGCAGCGATCCTGACCGTGTACCTGGTGCTGGGCATGCTGTACGAGAGCCTGATCCACCCGGTGACGATCCTGTCGACACTGCCGGCGGCCGGCGTGGGTGCGTTGCTGGCGCTGTTCGGCACCAACACCGAGCTGTCGGTGATCTCGATGATCGCACTGGTGTTGCTGATCGGCATCGTCAAGAAGAACGCGATCATGATGATCGACTTCGCGCTGGTGGCGCAGCGCGAACATGGGCTGACCCCGCGCGAGGCCGCACGCGAGGCCAGCATCGTGCGTTTCCGCCCGATCATGATGACCACGATGGTGGCCATCCTGGCAGCCGTGCCGCTGGCGATCGGCCTGGGCGAAGGGTCGGAACTGCGCCGCCCGCTGGGCATCGCGATGATCGGCGGCCTGCTGTTCTCGCAGAGTCTGACCCTGCTGAGCACGCCGGCGCTGTATGTGATCTTCTCGTGCCTGGCCGAACGCTGGCCCGCACGCCGCGTACGCCGGCGCGAGGCAATGCTGCTCTAGCGCGCTCAGGGGGCGTGATGCCGTGCCGCGGGGGATGGACCGGCGCTACCAGGTGGGCGCGGGCCGTTGGTCCGCGCGGCGTTGGGTTTGACGCAGCCTAACGAAAAGAGAACAATTCTCATCCAGCCATGGTCCTGCGCCCCGTTGCGGCGCCCCGCTGCCGGTTTCCGGCACGCCTGCGTGATCCCAGCCATCGACCTTTCCCCCATGCATGGGTGGACGGCCCGTGGCCGTCCGCCGAGGACTTCCATTGATGCAGCCCAATCGCTCCCCCCGCCTGGCCGTACTGGCCATGGCCCTTTCCGCCGCGTGTGCCGCACACGCCGAAGCGCCGGCCGATGCCCGCAGCGCGACCGATCTGGACGCAGTGAAGGTCACCGCCGAGCGCACCCACACCGAGGCAGGCGCGCTGGGTGACCGCGCCCTGCGCGATACCCCGTTTGCAATCACTGCGGTCGGCCGCGAGCAGATCGAGCAGCGCCAGGTGGTCTCGCTGGGCGAGGCCTTCCTGCTCGATCCCTCGGTCACCACCCAGGTCAGTGCCTATGCCAGTGGCTGGAGCTCACCGATCCGCAACCGCGGCATCGATCTGAATTTCGACAGCTATCGCGTCAATGGCCTGCAGGTCTCTTCGTGGGGCACCGAATGGCCGCTGGAAGTGATGGAACAGGTCGATCTGCTGAAGGGCCCGGGTGGCTTCCTGTACGGCTTCGGCGCGCCGGGTGGCATCGTCAACTACATCACCAAGAAGCCGACCGACGTCCCAACGTTTTCCGCCCAGCTCGGCTGGCGCGAGCAGGGCATCGTCAGCGGCGGCATCGATGCCGGTGGCCGCTTCGGCAACGAGCAGATGTTCGGCTACCGTTTCAACGCCTTCCAGGAAAAGGGTGAGACCTTCAACGGCGGGCATGTCGATCGCAAGGTGGGTGCCCTGTCGCTGGACGCGCGCCTGAGCGATGCACTCACCTGGACCTTCGATGGCGTGTTCCAGTCGCGCGACCTGCGCGAGGAATCGCCGCAGTACTATTTCCGTGGCCTGACCTCGCTGCCGCGACCGATCGCCGGCGATGTCGACAACAGCGTGCCGGGCACCTACTACGACACCCGTTCCAGCCTGCTGTCGACCGCCCTGAACTGGCAGATCAACAGCGACTGGAAGGCCAGCCTGAGCTACGGAGTCACCACCTCGTGGAATGACGTCAACAAGATCTTCGCCTATATCGACGATCTCAACGGCGACTACGACGTCAATGTCTACGAGCTGGGTGGCAAGAGCGAGTGGAAGCTGGCCCAGGCCCTGGTACAGGGCAGTTTCCGTACCGGCCCGCTGCAGCACCAGGTGGTGGCCGGCATCAGCCACCAGACCGGTCTGGGCTGGGACCGTCCGTACGAATGGAACCTGATCGGCCGCGCCAATCTGTACCAGCGCCACGGCATCCGCCATGATGCCGTCGGTTCCCGGGTAATGACCCGCGGCGACGAAACCGTGCAGCAGGCGGTGTTTGCCAGCGATACCGTCGATCTCGGCAGCGGCTGGTCGGTACTGGCCGGCTGGCGCTACAACGACTACGAGACCAAGGGCCGCTACCACACCTACCCGGTCACCCCGACCTATGCGGTGATGTTCAAGCCCAGCGAGGCCGTCACGCTGTACGCCAGCTACATCGAATCGCTGGAAGCTGGCAGTCGCGTGGGCAACAGCTACATCAATGCCGGCGACGTGCTGGATCCCACCATCAGCAAGCAGTACGAGGTGGGTGCCAAGGTCGAAGCGGTGCGCTGGAATGCGAACGTGGCCGCGTTCCGGCTGGAACGTGGCGCGAATATCGACCAGCTGACCGACGCCGGAAAGCGCCTGGTGCAGGACGGCATCACGCTGTATGAAGGTGTCGAAGCCAGCGCCGACCTGCATCTGAGCGACGCGCTTACCCTGGGTGGCGGCGTCACCTGGCTGGACCCGACCTACGACAAGCTGTCCCCGTCCAGTGCCGCGCAGCAGGGCAACCGTACTGCCGGCGCGGCGCGCTGGAGCGGCGTGCTGCATGCCACCTACCAGCTGCCGTGGGTGGACGGGCTGGAGACCTATGCCGCCGTGCGCTACTACGGCGATGTCTGGTACGACGCCGACAACACCCTGAAGCTGCCCGACTACACGCTGGTGAACGCCGGCATCGGCTACCGCCTGCTGGCATCCGGTCATCCGGTGACCCTGCGTGCCAGCGTGGAGAACCTGGCCAACCGCAGGTACTGGTCCAATGCCGGCGTCGGCCTGCCGCGTACGTTCGCGTTGAGCGTGCGCTGGGAGATGTAACCCTGCTTCGTGGGTGCGGACCGTTGGTCCGCACATCGGCTGCTGAAGGGTGGGTGCGCACCGTTGGTCCGCACATCGCCCCCCATTTCACGCGCGGACCGCAATAATGGGGGCATTCCGCCTCCCGAGCCTGCATGTCCGCCCGCCAATCCAGCCTCAGCCGCCTGTGGGCCCACGAAAAGGCCAGTTATGGCCTGCGGGTGTTCATCGCCCTCACCGCTGCCGTCGCTGTGTGCTGGCATCTGGATGCACTGACCGCGCTGCCTGGTGTGTTCCTCGGCATCATCGCCAGCGCGATCGCCGAGACCGATGACAACTGGTGGGGCCGTACCAAGGCCGTGCTGCTGTCGTTGCTGTGCTTCTGCCTTGCGGCCGCCTCGGTGATCTGGCTGTTCCCATGGCCATGGATCTTCATCGCCGCGCTGGCGTTGTCCACCTTCGGCCTGACCCTGCTCGGCGCGCTCGGCGAGCGCTATGCCTCCATCGCCCAGGCCACGGTCACGCTGGCCATCTACACCATGATCGGGCTCGAGCAGCACGGTGCGCGCGATCTGCACAGTGCACTGGATGCGGTCAGTCATCTGCTGGCCGGCGCGGTCTGGTACGGCCTGCTGTCGATCCTGTGGACCACGCTGTTCGCCAATCGACCGGTGCGCGAACGGGTGGCGCGCCTGTATGTGGAACTGGGCCGTTACCTGCAGTTGAAGGCTGCATTGTTCGAACCGGTGCGTGAAGCAGACCTGCAACGTCGCCAGCTCGACCTGGCCGAACAGAACCGCCGGGTGGTGGGTGCGCTGAATGAAGCCAAGACCGCCATCCTGGCCCGTTTCGGCCGCTCCGGCCGCCCCGGCGTCAATTCCGGCCTGTACCTGCGCCTGTACTACATGGCGCAGGATTTCCACGAGCGCGCCAGTTCCTCGCACTATCCGTATGGCGCGCTGGTCGATGCGTTCTTCCACAGCGACGTGCTGTACCGCTGCCAGCGCCTGCTGGACCTGCAGGGACAGGCCTGTGCGCGGTTGGGCGAAGCGATCCGGCTGCGCCGGCCGTTCATCTATGGCGAAGCCAACCAGCAGGCAGGCCGCGACCTGGCCGATGCGCTGGGCTACCTGCGCGACCAGCAGCGCCCGCAGTGGCAACGCCTGCTCGGGTCGCTGGACCTGCTGGTGCACAACCTGCGCAGCATCGAGCGCCGCCTGCTGGACGCGGAGCGCTCCGAGGCCAGCCTGGACAATGTCGACACCCGCCTGCGCGACAGCAACCCGCACACCCTGCGCGAGATGGGCGTCCGCATCCGCCAGCAGCTCACGCCAGGCTCGGTACTGTTCCGCCACGGCCTGCGCATGGCGCTGGCACTGATCGCCGGCTTCGCTGCAATCCGCCTGTTCAACGCGCAGAACGGCTCGTGGGTGCTGCTGACCATCGTCTTCGTGTGCCGGCCAAACTTCGGTGCCACCCGCCAGCGTCTGGCCCAGCGCATCGTCGGCACCCTGGTCGGCCTGGTGCTGACCTGGGCGCTGCTGCAACTGTTCCCGCAGCTGGAAATCCAGCTGCTGATCGCACTGCTGTCGGCGCTGCTGTTCTTCTTCACCCGCACCGACCGCTACCTGGTCGCCTCAGCGGCCATCACCGTGATGGCGCTGACCTGCTTCAACCTGATCGGCGACGGCTTCGTGCTCATCGTGCCGCGCATGGTCGATACGATCCTCGGCTGCGCGATCGCCGCAGCGGCCGCGTTCCTGATCCTGCCGGACTGGCAGGGGCGCCAGCTGCACCGCGTGCTGGCGCGGGTACTGGATACCGCCGCACGCTACCTGGAATCGGTGCTGGGCCAGTACCGCAGCGGCATGCGCGACGATCTGGCCTACCGCATCGCCCGCCGCGACATGCACAACGCCGATGCCGCACTGTCCACCGCCTTGTCGAACATGCTGCGCGAACCGGGCCACGTGCGCCGCAACCTCGACGCGGGGTTTCACTTCCTGGCGCTGTCCAACACCTTGCTGGGGCACCTCTCGGCACTGGGCGCGCATCGCGACCAGGTAGACAGCTATGCAGGCGATCCGCTCGCGCTGGCAGCAGGTGAACGGGTGCGCAAGGCACTTCAGCAGGTGGCGTCGGCGTTGACTGCGCAGCAACCGGTAGCGGAGGACGACAACGATGCCGATCGCGCAGTGGCTGCCGAACTGGAACAGCTCGACGAGGGCATGCCACCCAAGCTGCAGTTGATCCGGACCCAGATGGCGCTGGTACTGCGGATGCTGCCCAAGGTGCGGGCGGCCGCCAACGGCGCGGTGCAGGGCCTGACCTGACATCGGTAGCGCCGGGCAGGGCCTGGCGCTACCGCCAACGCAACATCCTGTTGCATCCAGCGCTGCACCCCGCTCACGGTCGGCAGCCGATACTGCGCCATTCCCCCGTGCAGGCCCCTCCCCCATGAAGATCGAACTCGGCAACCGCACCGCGCTGGTCACCGCGTCCACCGCAGGCATCGGCCAGGCCATCGCCCACGGCCTGGCGGCCGCAGGCGCGCAGGTCATCCTCAACGGCCGCAGCGTCGAGAGCATCGAGCGCGCGCGGCAGCGTCTGCTGGCGGCGGTCCCGGGCGCCAGGGTGCTGGGCGTTGCCGCCGACCTCTCTGACGCCGCTGGCGTGGACACGCTGCTGGCAGGCCTGCCTGCGAAGGTCGACATCCTGGTCAACAACGCCGGCATCTTCGGCCCACAGGATTTCTTCGAGACCGACGACGCCACCTGGGAACGGTACTGGCAGACCAACGTGATGTCCGGCGTCCGCCTGTCGCGTGCGCTGCTGCCAGCCATGGTCGATGCCGGCTGGGGTCGCGTGCTGTTCATCTCCTCCGAATCGGCGCGCAACATTCCCGCCGACATGATCCACTACGGTGTCAGCAAGACCGCGCAGCTGTCGCTGTCGCGGGGCCTGGCCAAGCGCGTTGCCGGCAGCGGCGTCACGGTCAACGCAGTGTTGCCCGGCCCCACCCTGTCTGACGGCTTCGCCACGATATTCGAGGAAGAGCGCGCGCGCAGCGGCAAGCCACTGGAACAGATCGGTCGCGAGTTCGTCATGGCCCACCGCCCGGCATCGGTGATCCAGCGCGCCGCCACCGTCGAGGAAGTGGCCAACATGGTCGTTTACCTTGCATCAGCGCAGGCCTCGGCCACATCGGGCGCCGCACTGCGGGTGGATGGCGGGGTGGTCGACGATATCGTCTGACATCTTCGGGCAGAGTGCGGACCAACGGTCCGCACCCACCACCGATCCACACCCACCACTGTCGGCACCCACGGCAGATGGGCAGGAATGCTAGGCTGCGCCGGTCCAAGGAGGTTCCATGTCCGGTCACAACCAGTTTGCCCTGCTGCGCCAGCGCCGCTTCCTGCCGTTCTTCATCGTGCAGGGACTGGGAGCCTTCAACGACAACGTTTACCGGCAGGCGATCATCGGCCTGTTGTTCTACCTGGGCGTGGCCGAAAGCGAGCGCACGCTCTACACTAATCTGGCGCCGGCGCTGTTCATCCTGCCCTACTTCCTGTTCTCTGCCCTTGCCGGGCAGATCGCGGAAAAGCTGGAGAAATCGCGGCTGATCGTGATCACCACCACCATGGAGATCGTGATCATGACGATGGCTGCGGTGGGCTTCCTCACCGAGAGCCTGCCGGTGCTGCTGGTGGCCCTGTTCTGCACCGGCCTGCAATCCACGCTGTTCGGCCCGGTGAAGTACTCGGTACTGCCTTCGGTACTGCGTCCGGAAGAACTGACCGGTGGCAACGGGCTGGTCGAGATGGGCACCTCGATGTCGATCCTGACCGGCATGATCGTCGGCGGCCTGGTGTTCACCCTGGCCGGTACGCATGGCCCGATCGTGGCCGCCACCGCGGTCATCGCGCTGGCGATCTGCGGCAACCTCGCCGCACGCATGATTCCCAAGGTCGATGCCGGCGCGCCGGACCTGAAGATCAACTGGAACCCGATCCCCGAATCGCTGGCCGTGCTGCGCATGGCGCGCCGGCAGAAGTCCGTGCGCAACGCCATCCTCGGCGTTTCCTGGTTCTGGTTCGTCGGCACCATTCTCACCGCACAGCTGCCGTCCTATGCGGTCACCAATCTGGGCGGCGAGCCGACCCTGTACATCTTCGCGCTGGCGCTGTTCTCGGTAGGTACCGGGGTCGGCTCGCTGCTGTGCGAAAAGCTGTCGGCGCGCACGGTCGAGATCGGCCTGGTGCCGCTGGGTGCGTTCGGCATGACCGCCTTCCTGCTGGACCTGTACTTCGCACGCGCCGGCGAAGCCACCGCGCAGGGGCTGTCGGTCACCCAGTTCGTGCACCAGGCCGGCAGCGTACGCATCATCATCGACCTGCTCGGCATCGGCCTGTTCACCGGCTTTTTCGTTGTACCGCTGTTCGCGCTGATCCAGAGCCGCACGCCGAAGTCGGAGATGTCGCGCGTGTTCGCCGCGCTGAACATCCAGAACTCCGGCTTCATCGTCGCGGCGGCCGTGCTCGGCCTGCTCACCCAGCGCCTGCTCGGCTGGACCATTCCGCAGCTGTTCCTGGCGCTGGCCATCGCCAACGCACTCGTTGCGATCTACATCTTCACCATCGTCCCTGAATTCCTGATGCGGTTCCTCAGCTGGGTGATGGTGCGCACGCTGTACCGGCTGCGCCCGCACGGCATCGAGACGCACGTGCCCGATGAGGGTGCCGCGCTGCTGGTCTGCAACCACGTGAGCTACATGGACGCGTTGATCCTGTCGGCGACGATTCCGCGTCCGGTGCGCTTTGTCATGTACTACAAAATCTTCAACATCCCGGTGATGCGCTGGATTTTCCGTACCGCCAAGGCCATCCCGATCGCCGGTGCGCGCGAAGACCCCGCCCTGATGCAGCGCGCGTTCGACGAGATCGATGCGGCGTTGGCTGAAGGCGAGCTGGTGTGCATCTTCCCCGAAGGGGCGCTCACCCGCGATGGACAGATGGCACCGTTCAAATCCGGGGTCGAGAAGATCCTGGAACGCCGCCCGGTGCCGGTGGTACCGATGGCGCTGCGTGGCATGTGGTCGAGCATGTGGAGCCGGCGCGATACACGCCTGGGCCGCATGCGGGTGCCGCGCCGCTTCCGCGCCACCATCGAAGTGGTCGCTGCCGCTGCGGTGGATGGCCGTGCGACCGACGCCCCGGCCCTGGAGGCACAGGTGCGGGCGCTGCGCGGTGACAACGCCTGAGGGCCTTGCGCGCGTTCAAAAGGTGGACGTAGACTCGGCTGAGGCCACGGAAGCGGCTTGGCATCCACCACAGGGACGGCATCAATGGACTGCAGGGTAGATTTCACCCGTGGGATCGAGCAGCATCTGCTCTCGCCTGGCGGCTCGCTGGCCAGCTGCATCGGCATGCTGCGGCGCGAAGAACTGATCGAGTGGATGCGCAGCTGCATCCTTGAAGAGCTTTCCGGCCACGGCCAACCCAGTCAGGAAGCCTTCGCCGTGACGTTGGCGCAGGGCCCTTCGTGGCAGTTGAAGGTGGTCCAGCAGTCGATCAATACGCGATTCCTGTATACGCAGCCGTTCGAACTGATCGTGATGCCGTTGAACGGCGCACTGACGGTTGAGACCTACCAGATCGATCGTCCTCCAGCGCTGGCTGAAGGGAGCCGGATCCAGCACCAGGGTCGCAGTGTGCTTGAGCCGGGAACAGCCCTGCTCTGCGGCGCATCGGGTACTGTCCACGATCTGCGCATCCAGCAGCCCACGCTGGTGGCCAAGCTGATCGGCGCGGTACGTGAACCGCTGCAATGGATGATCGATCGCGGCAGCGGCGAGGTCATCCAGGCCATTTCTTCCAGCCCGGTGCACTCAGAGCTGGAGATCATGGCCCGCACTCTGGGCGCCCTGCGCGACGGAGGTGCCGACACCTTGGCCAGCCTTGCCACCCATGAGAGTCATTTCGTGCGCTGGTCCGCGATACAGGCGATGGGCCGTGTCGACGCGCAGCGTGCGCTGCAGCTGCTCGACGGCGCACGCGCTGATGCGCACCCACAGATCCGGCAGAGCGCCAGCACTGTGCTCGCCCGCCATGCACAGGCGCGTTGCTGATGGCCATCACCCCGCAGCTTTCGGACGACATCGCTCCGCTCGGCCTGGAGGAATTCATGGCCCTGGCGCGCAGGCGGGTGGACGTGAACGAGCCGGAGAGCGCCCTGCAGCTGGCCGATGCGCTGGCGGGCCTGGCCCTGCACCCGCACCTGATGCGCGATGCGATCCAGAAACAGGTGCAGGCCTTCCTGCAGGGAAACCGCCAGGTCAGCTACACCCCCCAGTCGATCATCCTTGGCGGTTCCGAGAGTTTCTACGTACGTGCCAACATCTGGACACCGCCACGGCTGGCCGGCGCGATCCGCGAGCAGGAGGAGCGGATCTTCTCCTACAACCTGGCGCACGACCACAACTTCGCATTCCTCACCGCAGGCTGTTTCGGCTCCGGCTACCGCACCGAGATCTTCGACTATGACCCCACCCGGGTGGTGGGCTATGTGGGTGAACGCGTTGAACTCACCCGCCTCGAAGAAACCACACTGCCCAAGGGCAAGGTGATGTTCTACCGGGAGCGCCGCGACATCCACATACAGCACGCGCCGACCGAACTGTCGATCTCGCTGAACCTGATGCTGTTGTCACCCCGCAGCCAGCATACCGAGCAGTACTTCTTCGACACCGCCCAGGGCGTGATCTCCGGCATTCCGGAAGCCGCCTACGTGTATCGCCGCGCCTCCCTCGCCGCGCTGCTCGGCGCGGTAGGCGACGAGCACGCACTGCCGACCCTGCATGGGCTGCTGGACGAACATTCCAACCGGCGCGTAAGGGTGTCGGCACTGCAGGCCATCCATCAGCTGCAGCAGCGGTCCAATCAACACTGCGACATTGCCGGTCGCTTCGTCGACGACAGCGACCCGTTGATGGCGATGGCCGCGCGCAGTCTTCACGACGGAGCCGCACTGGATGCGGGTCTGGACCTGGCGAGCGCCGCAGACCTCTACAAGCGCGATTGACGCGCGTGCAGCCGGGCACCGATACCTCTCGGCGGTGCCTGTGCTTCTTCACGAGAGGCTTTTCATCCAAAAGGACTGCGAATGAACAACGAACTGCTGCTGGAAATCGAAGACCTGCCGACCACCGTCGCTCCGACCGGCGTGTCCGACGGCGTGATCGGGCTTTTCCAGATCCTGCTGCTGTGGCCGCAGGAAGCAAACTGAGTGATCCCGCGGCGGCCGGGCACCTGCCCGGCCGCTGCACGCGGGCGGTTGCGATGGACGACCGGTGTCAGGGGTGCCAAGATTGCGCGCACCCTCATTCAAGGAAAGACCCATGAGCACCCCCCAGCCGCCGCAGGCCCATAGCGGCGCCATCCCGACCTACATGACGCCGTCGATCATCCTGACGGTCGCCTCCTTCATCGTGTGCTGCCTGTCGTGCGTCAGCATCATCGGCATCGGCACCGGCATCGTGGCCATCGTGTTCGCCAACAAGACCAGCAAGGCGCTGACGCTGGGCGACATCGCCGCCGCCCAGGCCGCATCGCGCACCGCGAAGATCTGGATGTGGGTCACCGCCGGCCTGCTCATCCTGGGCCTGCTGGTCTGGATCATCTCGCTGGCAACCATGGGCGTGGACGGCTACATGATGCAGCTGCAGCAGTTGCAGCAGCAGCTGGAAAACAGCAAGTAATGCGCCCGTTCCAGCTCCCGCGCTGGAGCTGGCTCGCACTGCCGCCGGCGCTTGTAGTCGCCGGCGGCGGTGCGTGGTTGCTGTACCGGATCGACCCGAGCGGCACCGACAGCCCGTTTCCGCCCTGCGCCTTCCGCGCAGTGACCGGCTTCTACTGCGTCGGCTGCGGCGGCACCCGCTGCGCGCACGCACTGCTGCACGGGGACATCGCAACCGCATGGTCGATGAACCCGCTGCTGGTCATCCTGGTTGCATTGCTGCCCGTTGCAGCGGCCTGGTGGATGGGCTATCGACCGCGCTGGCTGCAGCCACTGATGCACCTGCTGCAGAAGCCGGCATTCTGGCTGACCCTGCTGCCCCTGTTCTGGATTGCGCGCAACCTGCCGTGGTCACCGTTCACGTCGCTGGCGCCGCTCTAGCAGACTCGCTCAGTGGGCGTGCGCTGCAGCAAAGCGCGCGGCATCCACGCATGGCGTGGATCTACAGATGCCAGTCACCGCGGGGATGCCGGCTCAGGTCACCCAGCCGGCAATTACCAGCAGCGCCAGCACGGCCAGCCACAGCAGCAGCATCCGCCACACCAGGCTCATTGCATCGCGCAGGTCCGGCAGCCGCTGCCACACCGGCAGCAGGCCGGCCTCGGTGTAGTCATGGGCATCTTCGCGCAGCTCGGCGCTGACGCTGGCACGTGCCACCGCGCCCAGGAAGCCGATGCCACCCGCCAACCGCTCGCCATGGGCCTGGCGCCATGCCTTCCAGGCCGTGTCGAAGTTGCCGACCAGGGCCATCGAGAACGCCATCAGCTGCGCCACCGGCCACTCCATCCAGCCCAGCAGGCGCTGCGCCAGCGCCAGCGGCTCCACCGGCACCCTGGCGCGCATCGGGCTCTCTGCCATCAACGCCAGCAGGCGGTAGCCGAGGGCACCGACCGGGCCCAGCAGCAGGAACCAGAACAGGACGGCGAACCAGCGGCGCAACGCGTTGAGCACGGTCGCCTCCACCAGCGAAGGAACATCCTCGCGCAGGCTGCCACCGGCCGCCTGCAGGTTGCGTACGGCGGCCTGGCGCGTAGGTGCATCGTCGGCGTCGATGATGGCTTCGATATCGCGATCAAGGTCGCGCGGGCCCCAGCACCAGGCCAGAACTGCCACGCCCAGCAGCAAGCCCGGCAGGCCAAACAGCACGCCATGCAGCAGCCAGGCCAGCAGCCCCATCAGCAGCAACGGTGGCACGATCGCCAGCGCCACCCCCACCGCCGCCTGCCAGGCGCGGCCACCGTGTGCATCCAGCCAGCCCAGCCAGCTCCGGAAGCCGTCGAAGCGGCGCAGCGAGGCAGCAGCGGCTGGGGCAACATGGCCCAGGGCCAGTGCCACCAGCACGGCAACCAGGGTGGTGAACATGGCAGGTCTCTCCCGGGAAAGCAGCGTTCGGCGCCGCTACCTTACCTGTCGCAGCGCCGTCGTCAGCGGTGAACCGCACTGTAACCGGTGGCGTGTTCAGGTGGCGGCAATGCTGGCGCCAGGCGAGGTCAACCCGGCGCCTGCATTCAATGCTGCTGCTGTTGGTACCAGTGCTCGATCAGGCTGCGCGAGATCGAGATCGGTGGTGACAGGCGGATGCCTTCGCCGTCATCTTCCAGGTCGCGTGCAAGCGCGGCGCCCACCTCATCGGCAGTGAACCAGCGCGCATCCTCCAGCTCGCCATCCACGGTCGGCAGATCGTCCTGCGCCTGGGCGCGGAAGCCGACCATCAATGCCCCCGGGAACGGCCAGGGCTGCGAGCCGAGATACTGGCAGGCGGTCACACGCACCTTGCTCTCTTCGTGCACTTCGCGCACCACGGTCTGCTCGAAGGTCTCGCCCGGTTCCACAAAGCCTGCCAGCACCGAATAGCGGCGCGGCGCCCAGTTGGCCTGCCGACCCAGCAGCAGCCGGCCCTGGTTCTCGACGGCCACGATCACCGCCGGGTCCACCCGCGGGTAGTGCTCGGTAGCGCATTGCGGGCAGCGGCCGACGAAGCCACCACGGGCGAAGGTGACGGCGGCGCCACACACGCCACAGAAGCGCGTGCGCGATTGCCAGTAGGACATGCCACGCGCATAGCTGAAGGCCGTCGCATCAGCCACCGTCCACAGCAGTGCAGCCTGGCGCAGGTCGAGCCGGCGCGGTGCGCTGGCCGTCACCTGGGCGGCTTCCAGCGAGAACCAGGCCTGCTCGCCACGCAGCCCGAGGAAGATCGCGGCACCCGGCCCACCGCCGATGTCGGCACCGGTCAATGCCAGTGGCTGATCATCATCCCCGGTGAAGGCGGTACCGTCCTGGTCCAGGACAAGAATGCGCGCATCCGGCCACAGGCGTGCGAGGGCATCTGCATCCTCGCGCATGGCATCGGCGCGCTCCAGCGGTTCGCCGACAAAGGCAAAACCGGAAAGCGGCGAGAGAGTGTTGAGCATCCGACAAGCCTGCCGCCAATCGCGGCGGGTGGCAACCCGCAGAGTGTGCAGAACCTGCCCGGTGGGGGGCTGGGTGCGAGGCGTGCCTCACACCCACCTGCCTACATGCTGAAACTGCTGCCGCAGCCGCAGGTGGTCTTGGCGTTCGGATTGCGGATCACGAACTGCGCGCCGGTCAGGCTCTCGGTGTAATCCACCTCGGCACCCATCAGGTACTGCAGGCTGAGCGGATCGACCAGCAGGGTGACCCCGCTGGTCTGCACCGCCAGGTCATCCTCGGCACGGTTCTCGTCGAACTCGAACCCGTACTGGAAGCCGGAACAGCCGCCTCCCTCGATGTACACGCGCAACGACAGGTCGGGGTTGCCCTCGTCCTGGATCAGTTCCTTGACCTTGGCCGCAGCGGCCTCGGTGAAGTTCAGCGGCCGATCCAGCGACTGGTAGTCAGGCGCGGCGGCCGGCGTGGTGCCGGGGAGGGAAACGAGCGTGTTCATGGGCTCAGCATGGGGGCGCTGGCGATGGCTTTCAAGCCATCGCCTCGGCCAGCTTGCGGCGTGCCGCCGTGCTGCCCTTGCCATCGCCGGCGTCGTCGCTGTCCGGCGCAGGCAGGGCCTGCATCGGCGCACTGGCGTGGATCAGCCGCCCATTCAGCTGGGCGCCCGCATTCATTTCCACCACCTGGTAATGCACATTGCCGTTGACCCGCGCGCTTGGGGTCAGCTCCACCTTCTCGGTGGCGTGCACATCGCCATCCAGGCGGCCGCTGATGACCACGACCTGGGCGCGGATCTCGCCCTCGATCACGCCATGCTCGGCAAGGGTCAGGGTGGCCGCGCTGGCGCCTTCCTGGGCAATCACCTTGCCATGGATGCGACCTTCCACATACAGGCCGCCACTGAATTCCACATCGCCACGGATCACCACCTGGTTGCCGATCAGGGCATCCACCACCAGTTGGCCATCACGGCTGGATTTGCTGCTTCCGAACATCTGCCTACTCCCCTTTGCTGGCCGGTGCGCCGGCCTGTTTCCAGTCAAATACCTGGGTGGCGCCCCCCGCACCACTCCCCAATGTCACCTTCACCCGTTGCGGGGTGAAGTCAGCCGGCAGCATCACGCTGCCGGTGAGCTGCTGGAAGTACCGGAACGAGTAATCCTGTCCCGGCACCTTGCTGCGCTGGTGCAGTTCATCCCAGCTGATGGTGGCCAGCTTGCCGTTCTTCACGCCTTCCACCGTAAACCGCATCTGCCCCTGGCTGATCGCCCCGCGGTTGAGGTTCTGGGTCAGCACCACGCTGTACTGCCAGGTGCCGGCCGATTCCGGGCTGAACTCGATCGAATGGGTATTGAGGCCCTTGCGCTGGCTGGTCGAGCCCACCAGCCGCTCATAGAAGGCGACATCGGCCCGCAGCCCGGCGATTTCCTCATCGCGCTCGGCCAGCGAGGACTGCACTTCGTTGTTGGCCGCGCGGCTGATGCGGTCCGAGGCTTCCAGCGTGGCCTGCTTCTGGCGAAGTTCGGTCAGCTGGGTCTGCAGGGTGTCAGCGCGCTTCTCGGCGGCCTGTACGCGCTGGCCCTGTTCGCCACGCGGGGCGCCGAGCCAGCAGCCGCCAAGCACCGCCAGCACCAGGCTGAGCAGCCAGATGCCGGCCATCACCAGCAGGCGACGGCGGTCGGCGGGCGGTTGCTGCGCACCCGGCAGGCGGACCTGCACACGCATGGGAGGGCGGTTGTTCATGGGTAGTCTCCGTGGCATCGCAGTGGCGATGCCAATACGGCCCCTGGGGCAAACGACGGGCTAGTGTATGACAGGAACGGCAGCTTTCCGGCGTGCCGGCCGGCAATGGCCGGTGGTATTCAGCCACTTCATCGTCGATAGTGTGGCACCCCGCACAGTTCCGTCGCTGGAGCCCGCCATGACCGAAGCCCACCTGTTCGTGATCGGCATCCTGCTGGCCTGGCTGGCTGGCATCCGTGTCTATCTCACCGTGTTCGGCGTGGGCCTGGCCGGCCTGCTGGGCTGGGTCGACCTGCCGCCCGCCCTGCAGGCCACTGAATCGTGGTGGGTGCTGGGCACCTCGGCCGCACTGGCAGTCGCCGAATTCTTCGCAGACAAGATCCCCGGGGTGGATTCGGCCTGGGACCTGGTGCAGACGCTGGCCCGGGTGCCTGCCGGTGCGTTCCTGGCGGCAGCGACATTGTCGCCCGATGGTGATCTGGGTACCGGCGCCCTGGTGGCCGGTGCCGGCGTCGCACTGGCCAGCCACGGCCTGAAGGCGGGAACCCGCGCCCTGCTGAACACCTCGCCGGAACCGGCCAGCAACTGGGTGGCCTCCGCCGCCGAAGACACCGTGGTGATCGGCGGGTTGGCGCTCGCGCTGGCCCATCCCTGGATCGCGCTGGTGGTCGTGCTCACCTGCAGCCTGGCCGGTGCCCTGCTGGTCTGGCTGGTCTGGCGCGCCCTGTGGAAAGGCGTGCGCTGGCTGGCGCGTGGCGGCAGCGATGGCGGACAACGAGAACCCCGTACCGGCTGACCGGCAGGCTTGTCGCATAATGGCCGCGAACACCAGGAGCATCGATGGCCGCAAACGAATCCGCCGCGGGCCCCCGCCCGGCGCGTGCTGAAACCCCTCCGGCCGATCATTGGCAACGCTGGGCCACCGCGGCCGCCGCACCGGCGCCGCCGGTATTGGCGCCGGTGCCACCGGTGCCGGCCCCGGCATTGACCGCGCCCGCTGACGGTCGCCTTGCGGCGCCGCCGCCGTTGCCTTCGGCCGCTACGCTGCCCGAAGCGGGCAACAGCGATGCAGCGCCGGTCGACGCCGACGCTCCCTATCGGGTGCTGATCGTCGAAGACGACCGTGCCCAGGCCCTGTTCGCGCAGAGCGTGCTGCACGGTGCGGGCATGCAGGCCATCGTGCTTGGCGATGCCGATGGCGTACAGCAGGCCATGCGCGAGCAGCGCCCCGACCTGATCCTGATGGACCTGCACCTGCCTGGACTGGACGGCATGCGCTTGACCGCGATGATCCGCCAGCAGCCGGGCATGCAGCTGCTGCCGATCGTGTTCCTCAGCGGCGACCCGGACCCGGAACGGCAGTTCGAAGTGCTCGACTGCGGCGCCGACGATTACCTCAGCAAACCGATCCGGCCACGCCACCTGATTGCCGCCGTGGCCAACCGCATCCGTCGCGCGCGCGCGCAGGCTGCGACCCTGCCGGGAGCCAACGGCGCACCGGCAACCAGCAACCCGGAAACCGGGCTGCCGACCCGCCATCACGTGCTGCAGCAGCTCAACGCCACACTCGCCCAGCAGGAACGCGGCGGTGTGTTCTTCGTGGAGATATCCAGCGCGCTGGGCCTGCGTGAGCGCTATGGCTATGCGGCATTCGAACGACTGATGGTGCAGGCCGGGCAACGCCTTGCCGAGGCCGGCCACCCGCACCTGCTGGCACGCCTGAACGACAACAGCTTCCTGCTGCTGGCGCGCAATGCCGATGAAGAAAGCCTGGAAGCCATCGCCGGCACCCTGCGCGAGCAGCTGTCCGCGCGTGCCTTCGTGATCCGCGACGATGAGTCGGTGCACCTGCGCGGCGTGGTTGGCTACGCGCCGCTGTCGTCGGGTTTCGACGATGCCAACAGCGCGCTGGAAGCGGTCGAACGCACCACCCTGCAGGCACGCCTGCTCAGCGCCGGCGTAGCCGGCCACGTGCATCGCCAGGTGACGACCGAACAGGAACATCTGGCGCTGCTGGAAGGCCAGCTGGAGCTTGCCTACCAGCCGATCGTCGCCGTTGCCGGCGGCAGCAGCGCGCAGTACCAGCTGCTGCTGCGCCTGCGCCAGAACGACGGCACCGTGCTGACCGCCGGCCAGGTGATCCCGGCTGCGGAAGCGGCCGGCCGTATTGCCGACCTCGACCAGCAGGTGCTGGAGCACGCGATGGGTCTTCTCGACCTGTATCGCCATGCCACCCAGCCACTGAACCTGTTCGTTTCGCAATCGCTGCGCACCCTGCAGCGCGATGCGTTTGCCGATTGGCTGCTGGAATCGCTGCAGCAACGCGATCTGCCAGGCAGTGCGCTGGTGATCGACGTGCGCCTGCCCGATGCACTCATCCATACCGTCCCGCTGCAGCAGTTCTGCCAGCGCATGGCCAGCGCCGGCGTGCGTTTCTGCCTCAGCCAGTTCGAGCCGGGCAGCGAAGCCCTGGCCCTGCTCACCCAGCTGCCGCTGTCATTCGTGCGCATGGCCGCACGCTTTTCCAGCAGCCACTCCAACCCGGATACGCGCGAAGAACTGCGGCGCTCGATCGAGCAGGCCCATGCAGCCGGCCTGCAGATCATCGGCCAGCAGATCGAGGATCCGCAGGCCGCAGCGGCGATGTGGGTCGGTGGCGTCGATTACATCCAGGGCAACATGGTGCAGTCGGCCGGCAGCGACCTGAACTTCGACTTCCACAACGCGGTGCTCTGAGTGCCGATGGTGGTCGCCCTGCTGGCGGCACTTGCACTGGCAGGCATCGCGCTGCTGGTGCTGGGCATGCGGTTGCGTTCACGCAATCGCACGCTGGCGGCGCTGCAACGCGATCGCTTGACCCTGGCCAGCGAGCGCGACCAGCTGCGCCGCACAACCGAGCGCCAGGGCCAGCTGGAACAGCAGCTGCTGCAGGCCAAGCAGGCCGCCGAGGCCGCCGTGCTGGCCAAGGGGGAGTTCCTGGCCACCATGAGCCACGAGATCCGTACGCCGCTCAACGGCATCCTGCCGATGCTGGAGCTGATCGCACGCGGCCCGCTGGGCGAAGACCAGCGGCAGATGCTGGCCACCGCCTCGGCCAGCTCGCAGCAACTGCTGCGCATCGTCGATGACATCCTCGATTACTCGCGGCTGGAAGCACAGGCGCTGGAACTTGAGATCACCACCTTCAACCTGCGCGAACTGCTCGACGGTGTCGTGCAGCTGCTGCAGCGTGCCGCCGAGGCCAAGGGCCTGGCGCTGAGCCTGCACCTGGATCCGGCCGTGCGCCTGCCGGTGCGCGGCGACCCGGTGCGCCTGCGCCAGGTGCTGGGCAACCTGCTGGCCAACGCCATCAAGTTCACCGCACGTGGCCAGGTGCAGTTGCGGGTAATGCGGCTGGGCGAGGGCCCTGCCCAGCACCAGCTGCGATTCGAAGTGGTCGACACCGGCATCGGTATCGACCCATCCCTGCAGGCACGGTTGTTCCAGTCGTTCAGCCAGGCCGATGCCTCCACTACCCGCATCTATGGCGGTACCGGCCTGGGCCTGGCCATCTGCAAGCGCATCACCGATCTGATGCACGGCGATATCGGCGTGCGCTCCACGCCCGGCCAGGGCGCCACGTTCTGGTTCGAAGTACCGCTGCTGAAAGTGCCTGGCGACCTGCCCGCGCTGGCGCGCGCGCCGGCGCCATTGCTGCTCTACAGCAGCGACGCGCAGCTGCAGGCGCGGGTGGAACGCATCGCGGTACACCACGACCTGCAGGTGCAGCCCCTGGCGAGCCTGGACGATGTGATCGAACGCCTGCGCAGTGCAGCGCGACCGGGCCACAGCGCGCCACTGTGGCTGCTGGTGGATGCACGCCGGCGCCGCAATGGCGAAGCGGCGCTGCAGCGGGCGTTGGCCGAACGTGGCGACGACGATGCGCTGCAGGTGGTGTGGCTGCAGGACGAAGCGCTTGAACCCCGCGCGCGCCAGCAGGCGTTGCCGGGCACGTTCAGCGACGCCGCCCTGCATGCACTGCTGGGGCAGCCGACGGCCGTCGCGCGTCCGACCGCGTTGCTGGCCGACGCCGGCAACGCGATGCCGCCCGCCGCCTTGCCAGCCCTGGATCTGTGCGTGCTGCTGGTCGAGGACAATACGGTCAACCGGATGGTGGCCGAGCACCTGCTGAAGACCTTCCATTGCCGGGTCCTCAATGCCGCCGATGGCGAACAGGCATTGATCGCACTGCGCGAAGGCGGTATCGACGTGGTGCTGATGGATTGCCAGATGCCGGTGCTTGATGGCTATCGCGCGACGCAACGCTGGCGTGACGAGGAAGCCGAGGCAGGCCGCACGCGGTTGCCGATCATCGCGATGACCGCCAATGCCATGGCCGGTGATCGCGAGCGCTGCCTGCAGGCGGGCATGGATGACTATCTTTCCAAGCCGATCGCCCGCGAAGGGTTGCATGCCCTGCTGCAGCGCTGGGGCCAACGGGCCGGCACAACCGTGGCGCCGCGTGTGCCCGAGCCGGTCACAGTCGATGCCCCTCCTGCAATGGCGACGCCGCCGTCGCAACCCGTGCTCGATCGCAGCGTGCTGGAGGAACTGCAGGCGGTGATCGGCGATGCCGCCAGCCAGATCGTCGCGGTGTTCCTGGAGGATGCTCCCCTGCTGGTACAGCATCTGCAGCAGGCCGCGCAGGCCGGTGATATCGAACACCTGCAGGCGTTGTCGCACAGCCTGAAATCGTCCAGCGCGAATGTCGGCGCGTTGTCGCTGTCAGCGGTCGCGCAACGGATCGAACGTGAGGCGCGCAGCGGCAGCCTGCAGCGCCCTGCGGTGGCAGTGGCGCTGCTGGTGGCCGAATTCGCCCGCGCACGGGTGGCCCTGACCGGTTACCTGGCGCAGCAGCGCAGCGACCCGGTCGGCTGAATCACTCTTCGAGCTTGCTCAGCAGGTACTTCGGCTCGCCGATACGCTCGATCAGCTCAAGCTGGGTTTCGAGCCAGTCGATGTGCTCTTCCTCGGAATCAAGGATCTTCACGAACAGCTGGCGGCTGACGTAATCGCCAACGGAATCGGAATAGGCCACCGCCTCGCGCAGGGTAACCACGCCATCGCGTTCCAGCGACAGGTCGCACTGCAGGATCTCGGTCGGGTTTTCACCGATGCGCAACTTGCCCAGCGCCTGGAAGTTCGGCAGGCCTTCAAGGAACAGGATGCGATCGGCAAGCATGTCGGCATGCTTCATCTCTTCGATCGACTCCTTGTACTCATGCTCGGCCAGTTCCTTGATGCCCCAGTTCTTGAGCATCTTGGCGTGCAGGAAGTACTGGTTGATCGCGGTCAACTCGTTGTAGAGGACCTTGTTGAGGAATTCGATGACCTTGGTGTCGCCCTTCATGGGGATGCTCCTGCACGCTGAAATCGCGGGCACTGTAACGCCTTGCGCGTGCGCGTGAAGGAACGCGAATCGTGCGCATTGGCCTGTGCGGCCAGCAGTGAAGGAGAGGAGAGCGCGGCGTCAACGCACCGCCAATGACTCAGGCGACCTGTGCCAGGCCCAGTACCGGCAACGGCAGATCGTGGGTAGCGCGTGCCTTGGCCAGCAGATCGCCGGCCATGTCCAGACAGGAACCGCAGGTAGCGCCGCATCCGGTACGCATGGTCAGCTCGGCCACCGACGTGACGCCATGGCTGGCGGCTTCGCGGATCTGGTGGTCGGTAACACCGTTGCAGATGCAGACGTACACGGGCAGGAACCAAGGCAGCAGGCCGGTAGCGGCCTGATGGCTATTCCAATGGAAACGAGAATGGTTGTCAATCAGAGACCTGAACCATTCTCGATACCGTTCAGCCGCTCAGGTGATCGGCCCGTCGCCCTGTGCCTTCTTGGGCCAATAGCCGCGGCTGCGCGGACGCTTGCGGGGCCGGTCGTGGCCGGCGGTATGGCCGGGCATCCAGGCCTCCGCCGCGCTCTTGGGCATGGCACTGATGCCCTGCCCTGCCACGCCTTGGGCCAGCGGTGCCAGATGACGCAGCGCACGCGCATAGACGCCCCGCTTGAACACCACCACGTGTTCCACCGGGTACCAGAAATCCACCCAGCGCCAATGATCGAACTCGGGCGAGTCGGTGTGGTCCAGGCTGACGTGGGCTTCATCACCGGTCAGCCGCAACAGGAACCAGACCTGCTTCTGGCCGATGCAGACCTGGCGCTCATTGCGACGAATGGCACGCGCCGGCAGCTTGTAGCGCAGCCAGCCCGGTGTCGCTCCAAGCACTTCCACGTGCTCGGGCAGCAGCCCGGTTTCTTCCTGCAGTTCACGATACATGGCCTCGACAGGCGTCTCGTCGGTGTTCATGCCACCCTGCGGGAACTGCCAGCCATCCCGGCGCACGCGTCGTGCCCAGAACACCTGCCCGTCCTGCCGCATCAGCACGATGCCGACGTTCGGTCGATAGCCGTCCGGATCGATCACGATGCGGACTCCTAAGAAAATCTACTGGCTGGGACTATCCCATGCCCTCTGCCGGGCCACAAGCACGATACAAAAGTGTTGACAGTCCTCGTACACATCAGCAGAATAGCGGGCTCACCAAGGCTATGTAGCTCAGCCGGTTAGAGCACAGCACTCATAATGCTGGGGTCGGTGGTTCGAGTCCACCCATAGCCACCATGTTGAAGTTGTTTTTCAACATGAAAAATGTGAAAATAGTTCTACGTTACATTGCCCCTTAGCCAAGCGGTAAGGCACCTGACTCTGACTCAGGCATCGGTGGTTCGAATCCATCAGGGGCAGCCAAATTAAAAAGCAAAAGGCCTGATCGAAAGATCAGGCCTTTTGCTTTTTAATTTGGTCGCGCATTCCACCCTATCCCCGCGCCGTTGGCGCGCCCCCTTGAACATCAAGGGGGCTCCTCTTCAGAAAGACCACCACCACGGGTAGTGCCGGCCGCTGGCCGGCAACCTGGTCACGCACTCCACCGCTGGCACCCGACCTCCAGGCCACCATTGCGCTTCTGGAGAAAAGCCCCCTTCTTGTTGAAGGGGGCGCGCCAACGGCGCGGAGATAAGGTGAAATGCCTGTCCGCAAGCCCATAACGCAAAAAGCCCGGCCAAAGGCCGGGCTTTTTGTAGTTCTGGGCGCAGTGGATCAGCGCTTGGAGAACTGGGTGGCGCGGCGGGCCTTGTGCAGACCGACCTTCTTACGTTCGACTTCGCGGGCGTCGCGGGTCATGAAGCCGGCCTTGCGCAGCTCGGACTTCAGGGTTTCGTCGTACTCGACCAGAGCACGGGCGATGCCCAGACGGATCGCACCGGCCTGGCCGGTGGTGCCGCCGCCAGCGGCGGTGACCAGGATGTCGAAGCTCTCGGTGTTCTTGGTCAGCTCGAGCGGCTGGCGCACGATCATGCGAGCAGTCTCACGGCCGAAGAACTCGTCCAGCGGACGACCATTGACGGTGATGTTGCCCGAACCCTTGCGCAGGAACACGCGAGCGGTGGAGGACTTGCGGCGGCCAGTGCCGTAGTTTTGAGTGATAGCCATGATTAGATATCCAGAACCTGCGGCTGCTGTGCGGCGTGCGGATGCTCAGTGCCGGCGTAGACCTTGAGCTTGCGGTACATCTGGCGACCCAGCGGGCCCTTCGGCAGCATGCCCTTGACGGCAGTCTCGATCACGCGCTCCGGGTGACGCTCAAGCGCCTGAGCCAGCGACTCGGTCTTCAGGTTGCCGATGTAACCGGTGAAACGGTGATACATCTTGTCCTGCAGCTTCTTGCCGGTGACGACAATCTTTTCTGCATTGATGACGACCAGGTAGTCGCCGGTATCAACGTGCGGGGTGTAGACCGGCTTGTGCTTGCCACGCAGACGGCGGGCCAGCTCGGTGCAGAGACGGCCCAGGGTCTTGCCCTCGGCGTCGACGAGGTACCAGTCGCGCTGGACGGTCTCGTTCTTGGCAGTGAAAGTGCTCATGAAGAACTCTAGTTAGGTCGGGCTCATTGCGGCGAAGGACTCGCCGGAACTCTGCCACGCGTTGTGAAAGATGGAGCGTAAGGGGCGGCATTGTACGCAGCTTGCCCTGCGGGCGCAACCAGCGCGTGGCGCCCGGCTTGGCAGGGGGGCGGGGGCGGGCGAGAATCGGGGTCTCCCCGCTCCACGCCGTGCCGCCATGACCGTGCTCCGCCAGACCACCCCGCTCGACCACCTGCTGACCGAGGCGCAGCGCGCCCTGGACACGGTGTTCGGCAACCCGCCGGCCAGCCGCCCCTACCCGGCCACCGATACCGGCGAGCCGGGAATGGACAGTGCCGAGCGCCGCCATGCGGCAGGGCTGATGCGGATCAACCACGTGGGTGAAGTCTGCGCCCAGGGCCTGTACTTCGGGCAGGCAGCGGTCGCGCGCGACCCGGCAACCCGCGAACACCTGCTGGACGCCGCCCAGGAAGAGACCGACCACCTCGCCTGGTGCGCCACCCGGCTTGGCGAACTGGACAGCCGCCCGAGCCTGTTCAACCCGCTGTGGTACGCCGGCAGCTACACCATCGGCACGCTGGCCGGGCTGCGCGGCGACGGCTGGAACCTGGGCTTCGTGGTGGAAACCGAGCGCCAGGTGGAAGCCCATCTGGATGAGCACCTGGTGAACCTGCCTCCGGCCGACCTGCGCAGCCGCGCCGTCATCCAGGTAATGAAGGAAGACGAGGCGCGTCATGCCGAACATGCCGAGCAGGCCGGTGCCCGCCGCCTGCCGTTCCCCATTCCCGGCGCGATGGCGCTGGCCTCCAGGGTGATGAAGGCCATCGCCTACCGCATGTGAAGGGGCAACCCCCACCAACGGTGGGGGCCTACCAAACCACGCGGTGGAGGCCTACCAAACCACACGGTGGGGGCCTACCAAACCACACGGTGGGGCCCGACCGTTGGTCGGGCCGCCTTAGTTCGGCGACACCAGCTTCAGGCCGATCACGCCAGCCACGATCAGGCCCACGCAGGCCAGGCGCGCCGGTGAGGCGCTGTCGTTGAACAGGTAGATGCCCAGCACCGTTACGCCCATGGCGCCGATGCCGGTCCAGATCGCATAGGCCGTGCCCACCGGGATGTTCTTCATCGCCTGGCTCATCAGGTACAGGCTGATCAGGGCCGACACCACCGTAAGTGCGGTGGGCAGGGGTTTGCTGAAGCCTTCGGAGTACTTCATTCCAAGGGCGAATCCGATCTCGAACAGACCGGCCAGCAGCAGATAGATCCAGGGCATGGGTGGGAGCTCCTTACCTTTTTGAAGAAAAACAAAACGGCCCGGTGTTTTCACACCGGGCCGTGGGTCGGTACATCACCGTGGAACGAACAACTGCGCAAGGCGCGCGTTCCACGGGGCGGGTCGTCCCGCCTGGGTGGCGATGCCCGGAGGCATCGCGCACGGGTCACTCAGCCAGGTTGCGCCCGTGGAACAGCTCTTCGATCTCACGCTTGAGCAGCGCTTCGATCTTCATGCGTTCCTTGAACGACAGGTTCTTGGCCTTTTCCTCGAACAGGTACTGGTCCAGGTCGAAGTCCTTCAGGTGCATCTTCGTGTGGAAGATGTTTTCCTGGTAGACGTTGACGTCGAACATCTCGTAACGCGACTTGATGTTCTTGGCCAGGAAGTTCTGGATCGAGTTGATCTTGTGATCGATGTAGTGCTTCTTGCCCTTCACATCGCGGGTGAAGCCACGCACGCGGTAGTCCATGATCACGATGTCCGATTCCAGACTCTCGATCAGGTAGTTCAGCGCCTTCAGCGGCGAAATGACGCCACAGGTAGCCACATCGATGTCGGCGCGGAAGGTCGCGATACCTTCCTGCGGGTGCGTTTCCGGATAGGTGTGCACGGTGATGTGCGACTTGTCCATGTGCGCGACCACGGCATCGGAGATCAGCTCCTTGCCGGCCTGCTTCTTGTCGATCACCGGTTCTTCGGAGATCAGGATCGTCACCGAGGCACCCTGCGGATCGTAATCCTGGCGGGCCACGTTGAGGATGTTGGCGCCGATGATCTCAGCGACATCGGTCAAGATTTGAGTCAGCCTGTCGGCGTTGTACTCTTCATCGATGTATTCAATGTAACGCTGACGCTCCTCTTCGGTGCGCGCGTAACACACGTCATAGATGTTGAAGCTCAGCGCCTTGGTGAGGTTGTTGAAACCCTGCAACCTCAGGCGAGGCAACGGCTTGACCACGGCGGTCGATTCCTGTGTAAGAAGAGAAAGGATGAATTATGCGGCATAAGTGTCCCCGGGGGGAACGTGAAGACGCTCAGGTTCTGGCACACTGTTTGCCCTTAACAATTGCGCTGGTTAAGCTCCGCTATCGACCCCGTGAATCCATTCATGGAATCCGTTCATGCGCAGAGGGAGCGCCCCTATCGTGTCAACCGTGCGCCTAGCTAGCAGCCCATTGGCCTTGGACATCGCAACAATCGACCGCTTCCTGGCCCACAGCCACCGGCGGCGCTATCCCACCCGGACCGACGTCTTCCGACCGGGTGACCCGGCGGGAACCCTGTATTACGTCATCAGCGGCTCGGTTTCGATCATGGCCGAGGAGGACGAAGACCGTGAGCTCGTGCTGGGCTATTTCGGCGCGGGCGAGTTCGTCGGCGAGATGGGCCTGTTCGTGGAGTCGGACCGCCGTGAGGTGATCCTGCGCACCCGGACGGCCTGTGAACTGGCAGAAATCAGCTACGAGCGCCTGCATCAGCTGTTCCTCGGCCCACTGTCGGCCGACGCCCCGCGCCTGCTCTACGCGCTGGGCCAGCAGATTTCCAAGCGCCTGCTGGACACCAGCCGCAAGGCCAGCCGCTTGGCATTCCTGGATGTCACCGACCGCATCGTGCGCACCCTGCACGATCTGGCCCAGGAGCCGGAATCGATGAGCCACCCGCAAGGCAGCCAGCTGCGCGTCTCGCGCCAGGAACTGGCCCGCCTGGTCGGCTGCTCGCGCGAAATGGCCGGCCGCGTGCTGAAGAAGCTGCAGACCGATGGCCTGCTGCACGCGCGTGGCAAGACCGTGGTGCTGTACGGCACGCGTTGATGGCTGGGCAGTCGCCGGGCACGACCCGGCGCTACCCAAGGTGTCCACCACGGTAGCGCCGGGCCATGCCCGGCGGATCGCGGCAGGTGCGACCTACCATCGCACGTCCCGCACACCCGCTTCCGCTAGGCTCGGGGAATGGAACTGAGCAGCGAATTCTGGTGGTTCATCCTCATCGGCCTTGGTGCACAGCTGGTCGATGGTGCGCTGGGCATGGCCTTTGGCCTGGTCTCCTCGTCGGTGATGCTGGCCATGGGCATTCCGCCGGCACAGGCCAGCGCGGCCATCCACACCGCCGAAGTGTTCACCACGGGGGCGTCCGGCGTGTCGCACCTGGTCGCCGGCAATGTCGATAAACGCCTCTTCTTCCGATTGGCCCTGCCCGGTGCGCTGGGTGGCGCCATTGGCGCCTACGGGCTGACGCAGTTGCCCGGCGAAGTGATCCGTCCGCTCATCTACCTCTACCTGCTGGTGCTGGCCATCATCATCCTGGCCCGCGCGGCCCGCCGGCTGATGCCCAGGGGCGAGGTCAAGCGCGTGCCTGTGCTGGGCTTCGTGGCCGGCTTCCTCGATGCCAGCGGCGGCGGTGGCTGGGGCCCGGTGGCCACCTCGACCCTGCTCGCCCGCGGCGGCCAGGCACGTACCACCATCGGCACGGTCAATGCCGCCGAGTTCGTGGTCACCCTGACGGTTTCCGCCACCTTCCTGCTGTCGATGGGGTTGCACCACCTGCAGATCGTGGCCGGCCTGCTGATCGGCGGCATGATGGCCGCGCCAGTGGCGGCCCTGCTGGTGAAACGGCTGAAGGAGCGCTGGGTGCTGGTGGCCGTCGGTGTGCTGGTGCTGGCCATCAGCCTGTTCCAGATCGGCCACGCGGTGACCGGGTACCTGGGCCGCTGACCGCTCGCCGGGCATGGCCCGGCGGACCTCATGGATCAGATCTTGTCGCCGCCGCGATCGACGCAGCCCCAGTTGAGGATGCGGGTGCCGGCCGGCAGCACGCGGCGGAAGAACGCCACCTTGGCCGGTTTCGGGTTGACCACGACCGGTGCCTTCGCCGCCAGCAGCAGCGGCAGGTCGGCGGTGCTGTCCGAGTAGGCGATATCGATGTCGCCGTAGCCGCGTTCGCGCAGCATGCGCATCTTTTCTTCATTGTGGCAGTGCCGGGTCGGCCCGACGCCGCCCATCCGCGGCCCCACTTCGGTGCCGATGACCGGCACGTCCTGATGGGCGACGAAGGCCAGGATCGCGCGCGCCAGCTCCGGCGGCGCACCGGTGGCCACCACCACACGATCGCCCCTGGCGCGATGTGCAGCAAACACATCCAGCGCCTGTGGCAGCAGTTTCGCGCGCATCTGCGCTTCATTGCGGATCACATAGGCGTCGATCACCTTGTTGAACTCGCGCGCGCGGTGCAGGCCAAAGCTGCCGATCCACACATAGACCGAGATGCCCGCGCGCCGGGTCGGCAACATCGCCACCATCGGCCCGGCAATCGGGGTGACCAGCAGCGCGGCCAGCATCCGCAGGGGATTGCGCTTGATCAGCGAGGCGAACAGGTGGGTACCCGAATCACCGTCGTACAGGGTGTGGTCGAAGTCGAAGACCACCAGCGGCGCATCCTCGCGCGGCGTTGGATAGTGCGTTTTCATGCAGCGAAGAATAGCTGACGCAGGCCCTCGCCCGGCTCTTCAACCCGCATGAAGGCCTCGCCCACCAGGAACGTGTGGATACCGGCATCGCGCATCAGGGCTACGTCCTGCGGGCCGAGGATGCCGCTCTCGGTGACCAGCAGGCGGTCGCGCGGCACCGCGTTGCGCATGTCCAGCGTGGTCTGCAGCGATACCTCGAAGGTGCGCAGGTTGCGGTTGTTGATGCCGATCATCGGCGCCGGCACCTGCAGTGCGCGCTCCAGTTCGTCGATGTCGTGCACTTCCACCAGCACATCCATGCCCAGCGACATCGCCAGTTCGGAGAGCGTGGCCAGCTGGGTATCGTCCAGCGCGGCCACGATCAGCAGGATGCAGTCGGCGCCAAGCACGCGCGCCTCATACACCTGGTAAGCGTCGATGACGAAGTCCTTGCGCAGCACCGGCAGCGTGCAGGCCTCGCGCGCCTGCTGCAGGTAGGCGTCGGCGCCCTGGAAGAAATCGACGTCGGTCAGCACCGACAGGCAGCTGGCGCCGCCGAACTCGTAGCTGACGGCGATGTCGGCCGGGCGGAAATCGGCACGGATCACACCCTTGGACGGGCTGGCCTTCTTCACCTCGGCAATCACCGCCGGCTCGCCATTGGCAACGGCCGCCTGCAGCGCGCGCACGAAGCCGCGTACCGGCGGGGCGCTCGCCACGGCAGCCTGCAGGTCTTCAAGCGGGCGCTGGGCGCGGCGCAGGGCCACTTCTTCGGCCTTGCGGGCCAGGATCGTCTGCAGGATATCGCTCATCGTCGTCGGGTCGGTGCTGGGGCGGTGAGGACGACCATTATCGGCCATCGGATGGGTCAGGCTGAACCGGGCGCTCAGGCAACCAGTGCACGGGTAGTCTGCACGTACTGCTGCAGGCGGTCACGGGCACTGCCATTGGCGATGGCGGCGCGGGCGCGGGCCAGGCCATCGCCGATGTCGCTGGCCACGCCCGCCACGTACAGGGCGGCGCCGGCATTGAGCGCGACGATGTCCAGCGCCGGGCCCGGCTCGTTGTCCAGCACCGCACGCAGCATGGCAATGGACTGCTCTGGGCCGTCCACGCGCAGGTTGCGGCTGGCCGACATGGCAATGCCGAAGTCTTCCGGGTGGATCTCGTACTCGCGCACCTTGCCGTCGCGCAGTTCGCCGACCAGAGTGCCGGCACCCAGCGAGATCTCGTCCATGTTGTCGCGCCCCCAGACCACCATGGCGCGCTCGGCGCCCAGTTCGCGCAGTACCCGCGCCTGGATACCCACCAGGTCGGGATGGAACACGCCCATCAGCACCGACGGCGCATTGGCCGGATTGGTCAGCGGGCCAAGGATGTTGAAGATGGTGCGCACGCCCATCTCGCGGCGCACCGGCGCGACGACCTTCATCGACGGATGGTGGATCGGCGCGAACATGAAGCCGATGCCGGTCTGCTCGATGGCCGCGGCCACCTGTGCCGGCTGCAGTTCGATGGCCGCGCCCAGCGCTTCGACCGCATCGGCGCTGCCGGACTTGGACGACACGCTGCGGTTGCCGTGCTTGGCCACTCGCGCGCCGGCGGCGGCGGCGACAAACATCGCGCAGGTGGAGATGTTGAAGGTGTGCGAGCCATCACCACCGGTGCCGACGATGTCGACCAGGTGCGTGGTATCAGCCACCGGCACCGCCAGCGCGAATTCGCGCATCACCGTGGCCGCAGCAGCGATCTCATCGATGGTTTCCTTCTTCACCCGCAGGCCGGTGAGGATGGCGGCGGTCATCATCGGCGAGACGTCGCCGCGCATGATCTGCCGCATCAGGTCGACCATTTCGTCGAAGAAGATTTCGCGGTGTTCGATGGTGCGTTGCAGGGCTTCCTGGGGGGAGAAGCTCATCGGAATGCTCCTTGGATCAGGCCGCCGGGCGCTGCAGGAAATTGCGCAGCAGGGCGTGGCCGTGTTCGGTGAGAATGGATTCGGGGTGGAACTGCACGCCCTCTACCGGGAATTGGCGGTGGCGCAGGCCCATGATCTCTTCGATCGAGCCGTCCTCGTTCTCGGTCCAGGCAGTCACTTCCAGCACATCGGGGAGGCTGTTCTTGTCCACCACCAGCGAGTGGTAGCGGGTGGCTTGGTAGCGGTCCGGCAGGCCGGCGAACACGCCCTTGCCCTCATGGCGGATGGGCGAGGTCTTGCCGTGCATGATGTTGCCGGCGCGGATGACCGTGCCACCGTAGACCTGGCCGATGCCCTGGTGGCCCAGGCAGACGCCGAGGATCGGCGTGGTCGGCCCCAGGCGCTCGATCAGCGCCAGCGACACGCCCGCTTCGTTGGGCGTGCACGGGCCGGGCGAGATGACGATGCGTTCGGGCTTCTGCGCGGCGATCTCATCCACGCTCATCGCATCGTTGCGCACCACCTTCACCTCGGCACCCAGCGTCTGCAGGTACTGCACGAGGTTGTAGGTGAAGCTGTCGTAGTTGTCGATCATCCACAACATGGTCAGGTTCCGTCGCTTATCAGGAAAATGGCGTACACGTTTTCGGTGTAGGTGATGGGGCCGGCTTCGATGGATTCGCGCAGGCGTGAGCCGGTGGTCTCGATCATGTCCGTCTGCACAGGCGACGGCAGCGATGGCGGTGTCACCATGTCGTCGCTTCTGGGCCAATTGCCCGCCTGCACGCCATAGGCGAAGTTCGGCGCCACATCGGAGATGCTGTACAGCCCGCGCAGCTTCGTGCCGTAGGCATTGGCAAGGCCCTGCGCGGATTGGCGCGTCGACGCCGCGGCCTCACCCTTGAGTTCCCGGCGCAGCGCCACTTCACCGGAGTACGTCGGTGCCATGCTGCTGACCTGTACGTTCTCGTTGGCCTTCAGCGCGCCCAGCACGTCCTGCATCTGCTTCACGCTGGCGAAGCTGGCGCGCAACTGGCGCGACACCTGGGTACCAATAAAAACCTGCCGGCTCTGCTCATAGCGGGTTGCCGGGCCGATCCGCAGGTTGTCCGCACGTACGCTGCCTTCCACCGCCTTGTACTGCTTGAACAGCGCCAGCACGCGGGCGACGTTGTCCTGCACGCGGCGGCGCGCGGCGTCGGCATCCATGTCGGTCTCTTCGATGTTCAGCTGCAGGCCGAACCGGTCCGGCATCACCGTCCGCGTGCCCTGCCCCTTCACCAGCAGGTGCGGCTGCGAGGGAATGGTATTGGCCTGCGCCCACGCGGAGGGAGCCATCGTGGCCAGCAGTGACGACCACAGCAATGCACTCAGCAGCTTCATGCGGTACTCCTTGTCTTGAATGGGAACAGCGGAACAACCACGGCGCGGCGGCCGTGGCGAGGCAGGCTTACAGGCCCTTGGCAGCCTGGGCGACGGCACGGAACAACGCGCGGCCCTTGTTCATCGTCTCGTCCCATTCCTTGTCCGGGTCCGAGTCGTAGACGATGCCGGCGCCGGCCTGCACGTACAGGCGGCCATCCTTGATGACCGCGGTGCGGATCGCGATGGCGGTATCGGCATCGCCGTGCCAGCCGATGTAGCCGATGCTGCCGGCGTAGACATTGCGCTTGATCGGTTCCAGCTCGCGGATCACTTCCAGCGCGCGGATCTTCGGCGCGCCGCTGACCGTGCCCGCCGGGAAGGTGGCACGCAGCACGTCGGCGTAGCTCAGGCCCGGCTGCAGCTGGCCGGTCACCTCGCTGACGATGTGCATGACGTGGCTGTAACGCTCGATCACGAACTGTTCGCCCACCTCCACGGTGCCAGCCTTCGACACGCGGCCGGCATCGTTGCGACCGAGGTCGATCAGCATCAGGTGCTCGGCGCGCTCCTTCGGATCGGCCAGCAGTTCGGCTTCCAGCGCCAGGTCCTGCTCGACGGTGGCACCGCGCGGGCGGGTACCGGCGATCGGGCGCACGGTCACTTCACCATCCTGCAGGCGCACCAGGATTTCCGGCGACGAACCGACCACCTGCAGGTCGCCGACATCGAGGAAATACATGTACGGCGACGGGTTCAATGCACGCAGCGCGCGGTACACATCCACCGGGCGCGCCTTGAACGGCACGCTCAGGCGCTGGCTGAGCACCACCTGGAAGATGTCGCCGGCACGGATGTATTCCTTGCTGCGCTGGACCGCATCGACGAAGCCTTCGCGGGTGAAGCCGGAGACGAAATCGGACTCGTCCAGCACGTCGCTGGTGAGCGGTGCGGGGTAACCGGCGCCCGGTGCGCGCAGCTTGGCCGTCAGTGCATCTAGGCGCGCCTGCGCCTTTTCGAAAGCACCCTCGGTACGCGGGTCGGCATGCACGATCAGGTACAGGCGGCCCTTGAGGTTGTCGAACACCGCCAGCTCGTTGGAATCCAGCAGCAGGATGTCCGGCGTGCCCAGCTCATCGCGGCCGGCTGGCGGCGCCAGGCGCGGCTCGATGTAGCCGATGCACTCGAAGCCGAACCAGCCGACCAGACCACCGGTGAAGCCCGGCAGGCCGTCCAGCTTGGGCACCGAGTGGGCGCTGCGCAGCGCCTCGACCTCGGCGAACGGATCGGCCACCTCGCGGGTTTCCACGACCTGGCCATCTTCACGCACGGTGAGGGTGTGGCCATGGAAGGCGTACACGCGACGCGCCGGCAGGCCGATGATCGAGTAGCGACCAAAGCGCTCGCCGCCTTCGACGGATTCAAACAGGTAGGTATTGGGGCCGTCGGCGAGCTTCAGATAGACCGAAAGGGGCGTGTCCAGGTCGGACAGCACTTCGCGGACGACGGGAATATGGGTGTGGCCTTCAGCGGCCTGCTGCTGAAACTGGGCGTGCGAGTTCAAGACGACTTTCCTTCCGGGACACAGCGTTATGGGGACGGACGACGGCAACAGGCCACCATCGCCACCAACGGCGTGCGGAAGAAAGGGTATGCGGGGTCGTCAGGCTGGACACCCGTTGACTGTATCGCAGCTTGAGCGGGAGGGAAACCCTGCGAAACTGAACGACGCAGAGCCCGGGCGGGCCGGCCAAGGGGACCGGTAGAGTCGACTCTCAGTCGACCTGCGCCCGAAGCGCTGGCATTTCGGACATCTGTTCGAAGAGCAGTTGACCAACAGTCGACCCTACCTTCCGCCGGATGCCCGGCCCAGCAGCGCGCAGTCATCCGGCAGATGCATCCGCACCCGGCCCGCCACGCAGTCGATGCGGAAGCTGCGCGCCTGCACGGGTTCGCCATCAAGATTCAGGGTCAACGGCTGCGGCGCATCGATCTGCAGCCAAGGCAACTGCGCGCGGGTCGCCACGCGCTCGAGTGCGGCTTCTTTGCCACCGGTGAGCATCTGGCCGAGCGTTGCGGCCACCTCGCCTTCCAGTTCGGGCACCACGGTAACGTCCAGCAGACCGTCATCGATCACTGCCTGCGGGCACAGCTGCTGGCCGCCACCGGCCTGGCGGCCGTTGCCGATGCCCAGCGCGATGAAGCCGCCTTCCCACTGGAAATCGGGCCCGCTCAGCCGCGCGGTGATCGGTTCGATGCGGCCGAGTTTGGCGATACCGGTGATCACATAGGCCAGGCCGCCGAGCATCTTCTTCAGGCCGGCATCGGTTTCCACTGTCACCTGCGTACCGAAGCCACCGCTGGCGAGGTTGGCGCACCACCACGGCTTGCCGTCGGCATCGACGCGCAACAGGTCCATCGGATGTGGCGCGCTGCTGGCGATCAACGCGAAGGCTTCCTGCGGCGCTACCGGAATACCCGCAGCGGTCGCGAAGTCGTTGGCGGTTCCCATCGGCACCAGCGCCAGCGAAGGCAGGGCCTCGGCCGGCTCGTCGCGATGCGCCAGGGTCTCGGCCACCGCGCTCAACGTGCCGTCGCCACCGGCGGTCACGATCACATCCACGCCATGGTCGATGGCCTCGGCGACGTAGCGTTCGGCGTCACCGTCTTCCCAGGTCACCCGCACTTCCAGCTGCACGCCGCGTTCGCGCCAGTGGCCCACGGCATCGCGCAGGTCGTCGTTGCCTGCGGATTTTCCGTTGAGGATCAGGCGCCAGCGCGGGGTGGTCATGCGGTGCATCCAGGCAATGGGGTGGCACAGGCTAGCAATGCGCTGTTTGTCCCCAGTGAATGTCACGAACGTGTCATTCAGCCAGCGGAGAATGAAAGGCCATAGCAGGGACGATGGATGGAGGCAGGATCAGCCTCCCACGCATGCAGCAAGGCCACGCCAGTGTTTGGCGTGGCTTTTTTTTTGTCTGCCAGGAGCATCCACGCATGGCGTGGATCTACTGAAGACCGTGCATGAACACAGTAGATCCACGCCCTGCGTGGATGCGTTTCGCCTCAACCGTTGGCGAAATCGTGCAATGCCTGGCCTTCCAGCCGGTACACCGTCCACTCGTCCTGCGGCTTGGCACCGGCGGCGGTATAGAACTCGATGGCCGGGGTGTTCCAGTCCAGTACCGACCACTCGAAGCGCCCGCAGCCTTCAGCCACCGCCTGCCGCGCGATGTATTTCAGCAGTGCCTTGCCCGCGCCGGAACCGCGCCTGTGCGGGCTGACGTACAGGTCTTCAAGGTAGATGCCCTTGCGCCCCAGCCAGGTGGAGTAGTTGTAGAAATACACCGCATAGCCGATGGCCTCGCCGTCGGCTTCACAGACCAGCGCGCGGGCGGTGGCGTCGGCGCCGAACAGGCTTTCGGCAATGCCGATCTCGTCGGTCTGCACCGAATGCTCGGCCTTCTCGTAGATGGCCAGTTCGCGGATGAACTGCAGGATCAGGCCGGCATCGGCGACGGTGGCCGGGCGGATGTTGAGGACGGCCACCGTGCTCATGGCTCAGCCCCGCGCCGCAGCGACGTTGGCGCGCATCTGCGCGATCACGTCCTGGTAGCTGGTCTTGGCGTTGAAGATGGCCGAACCGGCGACGAAGGTGTCGGCGCCGGCAGCGGCGATCTCGCCGATGTTGTCGGCCTTCACGCCACCGTCGATCTCCAGGCGGACGTCACGGCCGCTGGCATCGATCTTCTGGCGCACCACGCGCAGCTTGTCCAATGCCGAAGGAATGAAGGCCTGGCCGCCGAAGCCGGGGTTGACCGACATCAGCAGCACCAGGTCCAGGTCATCCAGCACCCAGTCGAGGATATCCACCGGGGTGGCCGGGTTGAGCACGATGCCCGGCTTGCAGCCCAGCGAACGGATCAGCTGGATGGTGCGGTGGACGTGGCGGCTGGCCTCCGGGTGGAAGCTGATGTAGGTGGCACCGGCCTCGGCGAAGTCCGGGATGATGCGGTCCACCGGCTCGACCATCAGGTGCACGTCGATCGGCGCGGTGACGCCGTGCTTGCGCAGCGCCTGGCAGACCATCGGGCCGATGGTCAGGTTGGGCACGTAGTGGTTGTCCATCACATCGAAGTGGACCCAGTCGGCGCCAGCGGCCAGGACGTTGTCGACTTCCTCGCCCAGGCGGGCGAAGTTGGCCGAAAGGATGGACGGAGCGATGAGGCAGTTGGACATGGCCGGGCCTTGATGCGGTAGGAAAGGGGGTCAGCGCTTGCGCAGCGTCTTGATGCGGTCGTAGGCGGCGTTGATGCGCCGGGACTTCTGCTCGGCCTGCTGCTGCAGCTCGGGAGCCGCGCCGCCCAGCTTGTCGGGGTGGTACTGGGAGATCAGCTTGCGGTAGGCACGCTCGACCTCGGCATCGGTCGCCTCGGAGGTCAGCCCCAGCTCGCGATAGGGGTTCTCCTTGTTCAGGCGGAACCAGTCGCTGTCGAAGGCATGGCCGAGCAACAGGCCAACGACCGCGCCAAACAGCGGATTGGGCCTGAACAGCAGGGCCCCGGCGATGAATCCGAGCAGTTTTCCGTACCAGCGCATGGCGCTCCGGGGTCGACCGACGAAATGGACACTCATTTTACGTCACAGCGGGCCCGGACCGCTTTACACTAGGCCGCCCGCTGACCAGTTGCGGGCCCGCCGGGTCCCCTGGGCAGCCGTCTCGACGAAGCCCCAGGAGTGCCCGTGCCAACCACGCTGTTGCAATCCGATCTCCCCGGCCTGCCCTTGCGCCATCGCGGCAAGGTGCGTGATGTGTTCGATATCCCGCGCGAGCGACTGCCGGCCGGTACGCCGCCGGGGGACTACCTGTTGATGGTCGCCACCGATCGCCTGTCGGCCTTCGACGTGGTCCTGCCCGACCCGATCCCGGGCAAGGGCGAGATGCTGTGCCAGGTATCCAACTTCTGGTTCGCCAAGACCGCGCACCTGATGCCCAACCACCTGACCGGCATCGACGTGGCCAGCGTGCTGCCCGAGGGCGTGGACGCGGCCCTGTACGCCAAGCGCGCGGTGGTCACCCGCAAGCTGAAGCCGGTGCCGGTGGAAGCGATCGCCCGCGGCTACCTGATCGGCAGCGGCTGGAAGGATTACCAGCGTACCGGCAAGGTCAGCGGCATCGACCTGCCCGATGGCCTGCGCCAGGCCGAGCAGCTGCCCGAGCCGATCTTCACACCCTCGACCAAGGCCGCCGTCGGCGACCATGACGAGAACATCGATTTCGATGCGATGGTGAAGGCGGTGGGTGCGGAGATGGCCGAGCGCGTACGCGACGCCACCCTGCGCATCTACAAGTTCGCCGCGGACTACGCACGCGAGCGCGGCATCATCCTGGCCGACACCAAGTTCGAGTTCGGTACCGATGCCGATGGCCGCCTGTACATCATGGACGAGATGCTGACGCCGGATTCCTCGCGTTACTGGCCGGCCGACGAGTACGAGGTGGGCACCAGCCCGCCGAGCTACGACAAGCAGTTCGTGCGCGATTACCTGGAGACGCTGGACTGGGGCAAGACCGCCCCGGGCCCGGGCATCCCGGCGGAAATCATCGAGCGCACCCGCGCCAAGTACGCCGAGGCGCTGCAGCGCCTGGCCGGGATCAGCGTCGACTGATCCCTTTGCGCCCCCGGCCGGTCTGGCTGGGGGCGTTCTGAATGCGATAGTGCCGGCCGCTGGCCGGCAACCTCGGCGAACCTGCTGCCAGGCCTGGCCTGGCTCTACTGTCGGCCCCGGCCGGGGTATGCTGGCCGCATGCAGACCACCACCCAGCTTGCGCGGCCGATCGACCGCTACTTCGCCAGCTATTCCGACGACCACCGCAATGTGATCAACCAGCGCATCCACGTGGTGGCGGTGCCGGCGATCCTGTGGTCGGTGGTGGCCCTGCTGTGGTGCGTGCCGCCGCTGATCACCTGGTTCCAGTACGGTATCTGGGCCGCCTTTGCGATGTTCAGCGCGTGGTGCTTCTACAACAAGCTGTCGCGGCCGCTGGGTATCGGCATGCTCATCCAGTTCTTCGTGTTCGGCTGTCTGTGCCGGCTGCTGGAGGCCGAAATCGGCCTGCACAACCTGTTGTGGCTGGCGGTGGGCGTCTTTGTGGTGGCCTGGGTCGCGCAGTTCGTCGGTCACAAGTTCGAGGGCCGCAAGCCCAGCTTCCTGACCGACCTGACCTACCTGCTGATCGGCCCGGCCTGGGTGATGGCCAAGGCCTACCGCAAGCTCGACTGGCGCTACTGACCCGTCCGCTCGCGCCATTGCGCGTCGTTTCCTGAACGGGGGAAGCCCGTCACCCGGATTGCACTGGCAGGCTGCCAGCCTGCAGTGGTCACCCCTGCCGCCCCTTCCGTCCTGCAGTGACAGCCCCTGTGCGACAGGGCCTGCGCTGCCCCTGCGCCGGCGTAGGGGGTGCCGGAGAGCGACCGGAAGGACACCGCAGTAACGGCATGCTGCGTCGCAGAAAAAATGAATCAGCGAACGTTACATGCAATTGATCGCTGTTCGAAGGGTTTCGGCGACATTTGACGGCCTGTTATCCTCCCTGACCTGCTCGTGAATCATGGATTCCCTGCATGCTCCCCAGCCTGCCCCTGCTGCTGGCCCTGCCGTTCCTGATGGCAGTGGCTGTTGCAGCCTTCCCCCGTAGTTCGCGCTCGACTGCTGCCTGGCTGGCGGCGCTGGCGCCGTTGGGCGGGCTGGCGATCCTCGCCTGGCTGACCCCATCGGTGCTCGATGGCCAGGTGGTACGGACGATGGTGCCGTGGCTGCCGCAGATCGGCCTGGACTTCACCCTTCGCCTGGACGGCCTGGCCTGGATGTTCGCCGGGCTGGTGCTGGGCATCGGCGCGCTGGTGGTGCTGTACGCGCGCTACTACCTGAGCAGCCACGACAACGCGCACCGCTTCTATACCTACCTGCTGCTGTTCATGGGCGCCATGCTGGGCATGGTGCTGTCGGGCAACCTGTTGCTGCTGATGATCTTCTGGGAAATGACCAGCATCAGCTCGTTCCTGCTGATCGGTTTCTGGTCGCACCGCCAGGATGCCCGCGAAGGCGCGCGGATGGCGCTGGTGATCACCGGCGGCGGCGGCCTGGCCCTGTTGGCCGGCGTGCTGCTGATCGGACGCATCGTTGGCAGCTTCGATCTTGATGTGGTGCTGGCGGCTGGCGAGCAGATCCGTGCCAGCGCGCTGTACCCGTATGCCCTGTTCCTGGTATTGGCCGGCATCTTCACCAAGAGCGCGCAGTTCCCGTTCCATTTCTGGCTGCCGCATGCGATGGCAGCGCCCACCCCGGTGTCGGCCTACCTGCATTCGGCCACCATGGTGAAGGCTGGCGTGTTCCTGCTGGCGCGCCTGCATCCGGCGCTGGCCGGCAGCGACCTGTTCTTCTATACGGTCAGCGGCGTCGGTGCGATCACCCTGCTGATCGGTGCCTGGAACGCGATCTTCCAGCACGACCTGAAGGGCCTGCTGGCCTATTCGACGATCTCGCACCTGGGCCTGATCACGCTGCTGTTCGGCCTCTCCACGCCGATGGCGGTGGTCGCCGGCGTGTTCCACATCATCAACCACGCCACCTTCAAGGCCTCGCTGTTCATGGCCGCGGGCATCATCGACCACGAAACCGGCACCCGCGACATGCGCAAGCTGGGGGGCCTCAGGAAGCTGATGCCGTTCACCAGCGCGCTGGCGATCATCGCCTCGCTGGCGATGGCCGGCATCCCGCTGCTCAACGGCTTCCTGTCCAAGGAAATGCTGTTTGCCGAAGCGCTGAGCGCTGGCGGCACCGACACCATGCGCATGGCGGTATCGATCGCCGCGCTGCTGGCCGGTGTGTTCGGGGTGGCTTACAGCCTGCGCTTCGTGCACGACACGTTCTTCGGCAAAGGCCCGCATGACCTGGACCGCGTACCGCATGAGCCGCCGCGCTGGATGAAGGTGCCGGTGGAAATCCTGGTGGTGATCTGCGTGGCGGTGGGTATTGCCCCCGCACTGACCGTCGCACCGGTGCTGCACGCCGCTGCGGCCTCGATCCTCGGCAATGCGATGCCCGAGTACAGCCTGTCGGTGTGGCATGGCTTCAACCTGCCGCTGGCAATGAGCGCGATCGGCGTGATCGGTGGCGTGGCGCTGTACTTCGGCCTGCGCAAGCTGATCGACCTGCACGGGGTAACCAACACCTCGCCCGGCCGCAATGCCTTCCACCACCAGCTGGACCTGCTCTCGGCCGGTGCACAGCGCCTGACCGCCGGCATCGCCAACGGCAGCCTGCAGCGCATGCTGCTGGGCCTGGTGGTGGTGGCGATCGTGGTCGCCGCCGCGCCCTACATCGCCAACCCGGCGTCGCCGGAATGGACCAGGCCGCAGCCGATCCCGCTGCTGGGCTGGGCGCTGTGGCTGGTGATGATGTCCTGCGCGGTGGCCACGCTGCGCATGTACAAGCAGCGCCTGCTGGCGGTGCTGCTGGTCGGTGGCGTCGGCCTGATGGTGGCGCTGACCTTCGTGTTCCTGTCCGCACCGGACCTGGCGCTGACCCAGCTGCTGGTGGAGATGGTCACCCTGGTACTGATGCTGCTGGGGATGAACTACCTGCCTGCACAGTCCGGACCGGAGCGGCCACGCTGGCGCAAGCGCCGCGACGCGGCGATCGCGATCATCGCCGGTGCCGGGCTTGGTGCGCTGGCTTACAGCGCCATGACGCTGCCGCCGAATACGATGGCCGGCGAGCTGCTGGGCCGTGCCCTGCCCGAGGCGTACGGCCAGAACGTAGTCAACGTGATCCTGGTCGACTTCCGCGGTTTCGATACCTTCGGCGAGATCACCGTGTTCGGCATCGCAGCGCTGGTGGTGCATGCACTGCTGCGGCGCACGCGGATGGCGCCGGAGCAGATCATGCCCGGCCCGCCGATCAAGCTGCCGGTGCCGGCTGATCTTGCACAGATCATGTTCCCGCTGACCCTGACCGTGTCGATCTTCCTGTTCCTGCGCGGCCACAACGCACCCGGCGGCGGTTTCATCGCCGGGCTGGTGCTGGCGGTGCCGCTGCTGATCCAGTACGTGATCCAGGGTACGGCGTCGGTGGAGTCGCGCTTCGGCTTCGACTACATCCGCTGCATCGGCACCGGCCTGCTCATCGCGATCCTCAGCGGCAGCGCCTCGATGTTGTTTGGCGTACCGTTCCTGACCAGCGGCCACGTGGACCTGCACCTGCCGCTGATCGGCGAGGTACCACTGGCCAGTGCGATCGGCTTTGACATCGGCGTGTACCTGGTGGTGTTTGGTGGCGCGATGCTGATGCTTTCGATGATGGCGACCGTCAAACCCTCGCGCACCCGCACCGCGCGCAAGGGCGAGATCGACCTGCAACGCCGCTCGGCACGAACGGGGGAGATGCACTGATGGAACTGGCCCTGGCCTCTGCGATCGGCGTGCTGACCGCCATCGGTATCTACCTGCTGCTGCGCGCGCGCAGCTTCGATGTGATCCTGGGCATGACCTTCCTGTCCTATGCCACCAACCTGCTGATCTTCGCCGGTGGCCGCGTGGTACAGGGCAAGGCGCCGGTGCTGCAGGAGGGCGTGGAAAGCCATCTGGGCAACTACACCGACCCGCTGCCGCAGGCGCTGGTGCTGACCGCCATCGTCATTGCCTTTGCGATGACCGCCGTCAGCATCGTGCTGGCCATGCGCAGCCGCAGCGACAACCACAGTGACCACGTGGACGCGCACGAGCCGGACGATGATGCACCGCCGCGCCGGGGCGAGGACCGCGCATGAATCATCTGGTGATCCTGCCGATCCTGGTACCGCTGCTCGGCGCTGCGCTGTCGCTGTTCGTCGAACACCGCCGCTATGGGCCGAAGGTGCAGCGCGCCGTGGCGTGGACCGCACTGGGCGCGCTGGCGGTGGTGGTCGGGCTGTTGTTCGCCGACACCGCAGGCGGCGACATCCGCGTGTACCTGCTGGGTGACTGGCCGTCACGCCTGGGCATCGCACTGGTGGCCGACCGGCTGTCGGCGTGGATGCTGCTGACCACCCTGCTGCTGGCCATTCCCTGCCTGCTGCATGCCTGCTCGGGCTGGGACCGGCGCGCGCCGCACTTCCATGCGCTGTTCCAGTTCCAGCTGGTCGGCCTCAACGGCGCGTTCCTGACCGGCGACATCTTCAACCTGTTCGTGTTCTTCGAGGTGATGCTGATCGCCTCCTACGGCCTGCTGCTCAGCGGCGGCCGCGGCCTGCGCATGCGCATCGGCCTGCACTACGTGGTCTTCAACGTCACCGCCTCGACCTTGTTCCTGATCGCGCTGGGCCTGCTGTACGCCTCGCTGGGTTCGTTGAACATGGCCGAGCTGTCGCAGCGCATCGCCGAAGTGCCGCCGGCGCAGCTGACCCTGGTGAAGGCAACGCTGGGCCTGCTGCTGCTGGTGTTCTGCGCCAAGGCAGCGCTGATGCCGCTGTACCTGTGGCTGCCCGAATCGTACGCACGCGCGCCGGCTGCGGTGGCTGCGCTGTTTGCGATCATGACCAAGGTCGGCCTGTACGCGGTACTGCGCATCCAGATGCTGTGGTTCGGCGAGGATGCCGGGGCGATGGCCGGTTATGGCCGCGAGTGGCTGTTGTGGGCCGGCGTGGCGACGCTCGTGCTGGGCGGTCTGGGCGCGTTGGCAGCGGCGCGCCTGCGCGTGCTGATCTCCTACCTGGTGATCGTGTCGGCCGCGACGCTGTTCATCGCCTTCTCGGCAGGCACCCCGGAAGTGCTTTCGGCCGGCCTGTATTACCTGCCGCATAGCAGCTTCGTCGCCGCCGCGCTGTTCCTGGTGGCCGACCTGATCCGTCGCCGACGGGGGGGCGCCAGCGACCGCAAGGAAGTGATCGCGCCGATGCCGGGCAAGGAAACGCCCGCCGTGCTGTTCCTGATTGCCGCGGTGTCGGTGGCCGGCCTGCCGCCGTTGTCCGGCTTCCTGGCCAAGGCCGCGCTGCTGGCCGGCATGCCCGCGCAGTACACCGCTGCGGTGTGGACCGCGGTGCTGGTCAGCAGCCTGCTGGTGATCATGGGCCTGACCCGCGGCGGCATCCGCCTGTTCTGGCGCGTGCCGCTGCCCGACCCCGAGGCGCCGCCACCGCGCAAGGCACCACTGCGCCGGGTTGAGCTGTTTGCCGCCTGCATCCTGCTGGCCTACGGCATCGGCATGACCCTGTTTGCTGCCCCGCTGATGCAGCACACCGATGCCATCGCCACACAGCTGCTGCAACCGGGCGACTATGTGCAGCAGCTGCGCGCGACCACGCCGGAGATCCGCCAGCCATGACCGCCAAGCGCTCCCCGCTCCGCCGCCTGCTGCCCTCGCCCGCGCTCAGCGTGATGGTGGTGGTGTTCTGGCTGTTGATGTCCGACAGCTTCACCTTCGGCCAGTTCCTGCTGGGCCTGCTGCTGGGCCTGGTGATTCCGCTGTTCGCCGCGCGGCTGGACCGCGAGTTCGCCCGCATCGGCACCCTGCGGCCACTGCCCAAGCTGGTGTGCGTGACCCTGTGGGACATCCTGATGTCCAACATCCGCGTGGCCATCCAGGTGCTGGGCCCGGAAAAGAACATCCATCCCGGTTTCATCTGGTTGCCGCTGGACATTGCCAACATCCACGGCATCGCGGCACTGACCAGCATGATCACCCTGACCCCCGGCACGGTATCGGCCGCGCTCAGCGACGACCGCAGGTTCCTGCTGGTGCACGTGCTGCACCTGGAAGACCCGCAGGAGCTGATCGACACGATCAAGCGCCGTTATGAAGCCCCGTTGATGGAGATCTTCCCATGACTGGATTCCAGATCATCCAGACCACCCTGGTGGTGTGCATGCATGTGGTTGGCCTGGCGATGCTGCTGGCCACCTGGCGGCTGCTGCGCGGCCCCACCGTGCCCGATCGCATCCTTGCGCTGGATACGCTGTCGGTGACTGCCATCGCCGAGCTGATGCTGTTTGGCATGTACCTGAACTCGGCCATCTATTTCGAAGCGGCGTTGATCATCGCCATGCTCGGCTTCGGCAGCACCGTGGTGCTGAGCAAGTTCGTACTGCGCCGGGACATCGTCGAATGATCACCGCCCTCCAGATCGGCCTGTCGATCCTGCTGCTGTTCGGCTGCTTCTTCATCCTGGTCGGCGCATTGGGGCTGGTGAAGCTGTCCACGTTCTTCAAGCGCCTGCATGCACCGACCAAGGCCAGCACGCTGGGCGTGGGCTGCGTGCTGGTGTGTTCGGTCTGCTACCACATCTTCCTGGGGCAGGACCCGCAGCCGCGCGAGCTGCTGATCACCGTGTTCCTGTTCATCACCGCACCGATCAGCGCGCACCTGATGGCCAAGGCCGCGCTGTCGCTGCTGATGGAAACCCGCCCCAGCCTGCCGGGCAACGAGCGTGCGGAAGACGAGCAGCTGCCGCCGCCGGAACCGGAGCGGGAAGAGGAAACCACCGCGCGTTGACGGTGGGTGCCGACCGTTGATGGTGGGTGCCGACCGTTGGTCGGCACGGCCCGTTATCCACGCATGGCGTGGATCTACATCACCAGCGCGATTTCCAGGCCCAGCCAGGCCAGGAAGGCGCCCATCAGCACGGCACCTTCGACGCGGCTGATGCGCAGGTCGCCCCGCAGCATGGGGTACAGCACCAGCGCGAATGCCAGCACGGCCGGCAGCTCCAGGCGCACGAACGAAGCCGGCAACGCGAGTGGCTGCAGCAGGCCCATCGCGCCGATCACCAGCATCAGGTTGACCACGCTGGAGCCGAGCACGTGGCCCAGCACCATGTCACCGTGACCGCGACGCGCGGCGGCAATCGCTGCGGCCACCTCAGGCAACGCGGTGCCGATCGCCACCGGAAGCAGGCCGACCAGCAGCGGCGTCCAACCCAGCGCGGTGCCAAAATCAGCTGCAGCCCCTACCATCAGGCGCGCGCCCCAGTACAGGGCAACGGCGGCCAGCAGCACGCGCAGTACATTCAACGGCAGGCTGGTACGGCTCAGCGCCGATTCGGCGATGAGCGCCTGTACCTCGGCGCTTTCCCTGCGCCCGCGCCGCAGCAGCAGGAACTGCACCACCACGAACCCGGCAACCAGTACGCCCGCTTCCCAGCGCACCAGGCGGCCATCAAGACCGAACACGATCAGCAGCAGCCCCGCGGCCAGCAGGGCCCACCACAGCAGCACCTGCAGGCGGGCACGCAGCAGCAGTGGGGCCACCATGGCGGCCACGGCCAGGGTCAGGCCGAGGTTGACCACGCTGCTGCCGATGGCATTGCCCAGGGCGAGCTCCGGCTGCCCCACCACCAGCGCGCGGGCATTGACCGCCAGCTCCGGCAACGAGGTGGTGATGCCCAGCAGCAGCAGGCCGGCGGTGAACGCGCTGGCTCCGAAGCGCTGCGCCAGGCCGGAAACGGCCTTGACGATGGAATCCCCGCCCAACGCAAGCAGCAGCAGGCCGAGCAGGAACCAGGCAATGGCAATCGCGATCATCGAGCACTCCCCAGCGGTCGTGGCGAGATTCTACGCCCGGCCTGCCCGCAGTGGGCGGCCGGGCCCCGGGCGTCAGCCGCAGCCTTCGGCGTAATCGACCTGTGGGGTCTTGCCGACCCGCCAGCCAGCGACCTTGCCGTCGGCGCCAAGGGCGAAATCAACGATCGCCCCGCCTTCCTGCGCCGGGCGCACCCGCAGATGCTGGGCCTTGTCGTCGTACTTGTCCGGCACGACGTCACCGCGGTCGGGATACAGCACCTGCAGCTCGCCCAGGGTCATGCCGACCCGGCCGCCGCCGGGGGCGACAATCGCCTGGCTGCGCACGTCGTAGCGCACCAGCTTGCGTCCTTCGATCATCAACTTCGGGTCTTCGGCATCCTGCGGGCGCAGGAAGTAGCAGCCTTCGTTGCCATCATCGGCAGGCAGCGGCTTGCCCGCCGCGTCGCTGCCCAGGCCCTGCAACGGCGCACCGAAACCACTGCGCACTGCTGCGATGCCGGCGCCCAGGGCGACGCCGCCGAAACCATCCAGGCGCGCCGGGCTGTCCTGCCGCGTGTCGACCGGCGACGTAGTGGACAGATCGGCATCGGCGGGCGCCGAGGCATCCTTGGCCGGCTGGGCCGCAGGGGCTGGCGCGGTATCGGCCGGAGTGCCGGCATCGGGGCTTCGGTTGCAGGCGGCCAGCGACAACAGCAGCAGGCCAGCGATCGGGAGGGACTTCATGGGCGCGGATCCTTGGCACGAGGTGGCTGCACGCTAGCGCAGCGCGCGTGCAGGCGCTGCATTGTCATCGCCGTTTCATCGCCCTCATTCAGGCTGGGCACGCACCGACTTGGCTGTCCTTCCCATGCAACCGCGCAAGACCGATCTCGCCCGAACCGCGCTGCAGGCCCATCGCGCGCCGCTGGACATGCGCCAGCGCCGGTTGCTGATCCTGTGCGATGGCCAGCGCAGCATTGCCGAACTGACGGCATTGCTGGGCCAGGATGCAGCGGCAATGGTGATCCAGCTGATCCAGGCCGGCTACCTGGCCACGGCCGCGGATGCTGCGCCCCCTCCCGCCCCTGCACCGATTGCGGCACAGCCGCCAGTACCGACGGCAGCACCGTCTGCGCCCGCCGCGCCGGTCGAGCGTCGCCGCTCACTGGTCGCCGCGCGCATCTACGTACTGGGCATCCTGGAGATGCAGCGGCACCCGACGGCGGCAGCACTGTTCCGCGACCTGCAGCAGGCGCGAGCCGATGCCGACGTGCTGCGGGTGATGCGGCTCACGCTGCAGGCGCTGCCACAACTGACCTCGGAGGGCTATTGCCAGCGGGTGCGGCAGCGCCTGGTGGAAGCGCTGCCGATGGAGCATTGCGACGCCTTCGCCGAAGTGGCGTAATCGCAGGTTCCGGCGGCAAGCATCCACGCATGGCGTGGATCTACTGGATCACATCGCCGCCGGATAGATCCACGCCATGCGTGGATGCCGTGCACGTGGTCCTAGCGGGACGACCGGAAGTTGTTGCGCAGGCCGTTCCAGCACTGCTGGTAATCGCCCTGCCGATGGCCGGCAGACAGCGCCTGCGCCGTCGGGCGGATCACACCGCGGGTCTCGAACATGAAAGCCATGGTGTCCTTGATGACGTCCGGCCTGGACAGATCGGCGTTGGAAGCCTTGTCAAAGGTCGGCGCATCCGGGCCGTGGCCGCTCATGCAGTTGTGCAGCGAGGCCCCACCCGGCACGAAGCCTTCCGCCTTGGCGTCGTATGCCCCGTGCACCAGGCCCATGAATTCGCTGGCGATGTTGCGGTGGAACCACGGCGGCCGGAAGGTGTTCTGCGCCACCAGCCAGCGCGGCGGGAAGATCGCAAAATCCATGTTGCTGGTCCCGGGCGTATCGCTGGGCGAGTGCAGCACCAGGAAGATCGACGGGTCCGGGTGATCGTGGCTGATCGAACCGATGGTATTGAACCGGCGCAGATCATAGCGGTATGGCGCGTAGTTGCCGTGCCAGGCGACCACGTCCAGCGGCGAGTGATCGATCGGCGCGCGCCACAGGCGGCCGTCGAACTTGGCGATCAGCTCGAAGTCGCCGTCGATGTCTTCGAACGCCGCGTGCGGGGTCTCGAAGTCGCGCGGATTGGCCAGGCCGTTGGAACCGATCGGGCCGAGGTCGGGCAGCTTCAGCAGCGCCCCGAAGTTCTCGCAGATGTAGCCGCGGCTCGGGCCATCGGGCAGCTCGACGCGGAAGCGCACGCCACGCGGAATCACCGCGATCTGCTGCGGCTCGATCTCGATCACGCCCAGCTCGGTCAACAGGCGCAGGCTGCCCAGCTGCGGCACGATCAGCAGCTCGCCATCGGCATCGTAGAAGTAGCGGCCGACCATGTCGCGGTTGGCCGCGTACAGATGGATGCCAACACCGGCGTGCGCGTCGGGCGAGCCGTTGCCGCCCATCGTGTACAGGCCTTCGACGAAGTCGGTCGGCAGTTCCGGCATCGGCAGCGGGCTCCAGCGCAGCTGGTTCGGCGAGGCCGGCTGTGCGCCGAAATCACACTGCAGCTGCGACTGCGCGAACGGGGTGAACTCACCGTGGGTGACGGCCGGACGGATGCGGTACAGCCAGCTGCGGCGGTTGCTGCCGCGCGGCGCGGTGAAGGCGGTGCCGGTCAACTGTTCGGCGTACAGGCCGTGGGCCGCTTTCTGCGGTGAGTTCTGCCCGACCGGCAGCGCGCCGGCGACGGCCTCGGTGGCAAATTCGTTGCCGAAACCGGACTGGTAGCCGCGGGCGGCGATGGCGGTGGACATGGTGGCTCCTGGAAACGGCTGGGCCGGAACGGAAAGCAGCCGAGCATGGCTCGGCTCTACAGGTGAGCAGGCGCCGGGCAGGACCCGGCGCCTGCCGGAACGTTACAGCACGCCGCGGCGGATCTGGTCGCGCTCGATGCTCTCGAACAGCGCCGTGAAGTTGCCTTCGCCGAAACCTTCGTTGCCCTTGCGCTGGATGATCTCGAAGAAGATCGGGCCGATGCAGTTCTGGGTGAAGATCTGCAGCAGCTTGCGCTGGTGGGTTTCCGGGTCAGCGTCGATCAGGATCTTGTTCCTGGCCAGGCGCGCAACATCTTCGCCGTGGTTCGGCACGCGCTGGTCGATCACATCGAAATAGGTCTCCGGCGTGTCGAGGAAGTCCACGCCCTGTGCGCGCATCGCTTCAACGGTCTCGTAGATGTTCTCGGTGAAGCAGGCGATGTGCTGGATGCCCTCGCCCTTGTACGCGTCCAGATATTCGTTGATCTGGCTCTTGGGGTCGGACGATTCGTTCAGCGGGATGCGCACGATGCCGTCCGGTGCGGTCATCGCCTTGGACACCAGGCCGGTCTTCAGGCCCTTGATGTCGAAGTAGCGGATCTCGCGGAAGTTGAACAGGCGCTCGTAGTAATCCGACCACTGCTGCATGTTGCCGAAGTACAGGTTGTGGGTCAGATGGTCGATGAAGGTCAGACCGAAGCCCTTCGGGCGCAGCTCGGCGCCGGCGATCAGCTCGTAGTCGCCATCGAAGATGCTGCCGGCATCGCCGTAGCGGTCCACCAGGTACAGCATGCAATCGCCGATGCCCTTGATGACCGGGGCATTGACCGCCTTGCTTTCCGGCTTGAAGGCGATCGGCTCGGCACCGTTGCCCAGCGCGGTCTGGTAGACCTCGGCGCCCGGCTTCTTGAAGCGGATGGCGAAACCGCAGGCACACGGACCATGCTTTTCGGCGAAGTCGGCGGCGAACGAATCGGGGTCTTCGTTGACCAGGAAGTTGACGTCGCCCTGGCGATAGACGGTAATCGGGCGCTGCTTGTGCTTGAGCACCGCGCTGAAGCCCATCTTGCGGAAGTACTCGTGCAGCTCGGCACCACGGCCGGCCGGTGCGGCGAATTCGACGAACTCGAAGCCGTCGATGCCCATCGGGTTTTCGAAGGTGGTGACCTGCATGCCGGGGTTGGGGTGCGAAGCGGTCGGGACTGCGGTATTCATGGCGTGGCTCCGAATCGGTGCCGCATCGGCACAAACCAGGTGCGGGCGGGGTTGGACCCGGCGAGAATGCAGGGTACGGACCCATTACTTATAGTTACACTTGAAACCACCAGCAAGGTGCACCGCAACATGAGCCCCGATCCCGCCTCCACCCGCCTGCGTGCTTCGCACGTCCTGCTCGACCTGGAACAGTTCCTGCCGTACCGGCTGAGCGTGCTGTCCAACCGGGTCAGCGGCAATATCGCCAAGCTTTACGGCGACCGCTATGGCCTGGCCATTCCGGAATGGCGGGTGATCACCATCCTGGCGCTGTACCCGGGGTCGTCGGCCAGCGAGGTATCCGACCGCACGGCCATGGACAAGGTGGCGGTGAGCCGGGCGGTGGCGCGCCTGCTGGAGCGCGGTTTCATCAAGCGTGAGACGCATGGCGATGATCGCCGGCGCTCGGTGCTGGCGCTGTCGGCGGCGGGGTTCGAGGTGTACGAGACGATCGCGCCGATGGTGATCGAGATCACCCGCAAGCTGATGTCGGTGCTGAGCGAGGAAGAGGAACAGGTGCTGGAGAAGTTGATCCTGCGCCTGGCCGGGGATGGCTTGGAGCGGATGGGCGAAGGGGTCTGACCCCGGGGCGACGCCCCCCGCCGCCGACCGTGGTCGACACATGGATCCACGCCAGGCGTGGATGATGTCGCGGGCTGCGCTGTGAGGGATCCGGCGCAGGCCATTGATGACGTGCAACGCACGGTGTTCATGACCCGCCGACGAACGGTCTTTCGGCCGGGTTCGACTCAAGGTGTCGCGTTTACCACCTGATGTTTCGGCATCGGGCCGGTAGAGTCCTGACCGACAGAGCGGCTGTATCGAAATTCGCGTATCGAGTGGCATTGCCTATTGGACGGCCGGTTCCATCGGCCTGACGGTAGACGCGCAGCGGAGCACCGCTGCCGGGGTTGAAAGCCCGATGATCCGAAGGAAACCACGCCGCACCCGCCGTCGCCCATCGCGGGCGCCGGCGACTCGCGCTGCACCGCTTTGGCGGGCGGTGCGTGGGGCCGCTTGGCCGCCGTTCTTCCTTCGGATCACGGTCTTTCAACCACGCATCGCCTGCCGCCTTTCCGGTGGCCCCGCCACGGAGCTTCGTCATGACACGCCCCCATCCCCCCACCACCGCGCCCATCGACCATGAAACCGACCTGCAGCGCATCGACGAGGCGCTGGCCACGTTGGAGAACGTCGCCGAGGCGTGGTTTCAACATCATCGACTGAAGCGGTGCGAACCGGGCCTGCTGTTGTCGTTGAACCGGCTGCTCGATCTGACCAGTCTCGCCAAGGGCTACGCCAGTGCGCTGCGGGTGATTGCCGAGCCCTGACCCTGCTGGGACGCACCTCATGGATGACACACCCTCGCCCCTCCTGCCGCACACCAACGATCTGCTGGCTGACATCCGCGGATTGATCTCCACCTCCCGCGCCGGGATGGTCAGGACCGTCAATGCCGAACTGACACTTCTGTACTGGCAGATAGGACGCCGAATCCATGTCGATCAGCTGGATGGACGCCGGGCACGCTATGGAGATGTCCTGCTCAAGCGCATCGCCAGGACCCTCACTGCCGAGTTCGGCGGTTCGTTCGGTGAAAAGAGCCTGCGCAGGATGGTGCAGTTCTCCATTGCATTTGCCGACGAGCAGATTGTCGTATCACTGCTACGACAATTGAGCTGGACCCATTTCATCGCGCTGATTCCCCTGTCTGATCCGCTCAAGCGCGACTTCTATGCCCAGATGGCCAGTACGGAGGGTTGGAGTGTGCGCATGCTGCGACAGCGCATCGACTCGATGCTGTACGAACGCACAGCACTGTCTAGCCAGCCTGAGCAGACCATCGCAAATGAGCTGTCTGCACTGCGCAGGAACCAGCAGCTTTCCCCCGGGCTGGTCCTGCGCGACCCCTATGTGCTGGATTTTCTCGGACTCAAAGAGTGTTGGGACGAACAGGAACTGGAAGGCGCCATCCTGCGCGAAATGCAGGGGTTCCTGCTTGAACTCGGCGCGGGATTCAGTTTCGTCGCGCGTCAGAAGCGCATCCAGATCGATGACGACGACTTCCACCTGGACCTGCTGTTCTATAACCGTCGCCTGCGCAGACTGGTTGCCGTCGAACTGAAGATCGGTGACTTCAAGCCTGCGTACAAAGGCCAGATGGAGCTCTACCTGCGCTGGCTGGATCGCTATGAGCGGGAGGAAGGTGAGGAGGCACCACTGGGCATCATCCTCTGCACGGGGAAGAAAGCGGGCCAGATCGAGTTGCTTGAACTTGACCGCTCAGGCATCCATGTTGCGGAGTACCTGACATCACTCCCCTCGCGGGAGGTTCTCAAACAGCGGCTGCAGGCCGCCACTGAGCGTGCCCGGCAACGCATGGATTCCGCTGCCGCAGACACCGACCTATCGCCGCGCCGCGGGAGGAATCGGTAGATCCACGCCATGCGCAGGCGAGCCTCGCGCTCAGCTCAGATGCTTGCGCCGCGCGTGGATCCACGGCACCGCCAGCGCACCAATGGCGCCACCGGCAAACCCCAGTGAAGCCGCGACGGTTGCCGCTTCCACTGCACCCGGCAACGCCAGCGCTGCGGTCACCAGCAGCAGCGAAGGCAGGCCGATGAAGCAGCCGAGGAAGAAGGTCCAGCGTGGCGACCAGGTGTTGAGCTGCAGCAGGCTGACCGGCTGCCATTGCTCGGACGAAGCATCTTCTGCGATCTTCGCCACGAGCTTGCCAAGATCCACTTCCGGCACCAGCTTGCCCGGGCGCGCGGCAGCAATCGCTTCGGCCACGGCTTCAACCGGTGGGTAGCTGGCGGGCCAGGCCACCGGCGACGGTACGCTGTAGGCCGTCAGCAACGGCACGCTCAACCACGGCGCCACCAGTGGGCGCAGGCGCCGGCGACCGTGCACGCACCAGATCTGCGGCTGGCCATGTGCGGTCACGCTGTACAAGGCCAGTTCGCCCGGCGGCGGGTAACCGAGCATGGTGACCCGCGCGGCCAGGCTGTCCTGGTCCATCGCACGCAGGAAACCGGGACGGCTGCGCCCCTCCTGCATCCAGGCAAGACCGAGTGCGCCGACCAGATAGGCCTCGGCGACGTCCTTGCTGCCAGCGCTGGCACGGTCATCGCTGGCCAGGTACCACGCCAGCGATTTCGGTTCGGGTACGTCGCCCAGCCCCCAACGGCTGTCGTCGCCGAGCACATGGCGCACGGGAAGACGCGCGGGCGCGGTTTCGCCGCGTTCGCCGGGCTGCAGGAACGGCAGCACGCCCTGCACGAAACTGGACAGGTCGATGGCGCGTACGCCGTTGCCGTGCCATTCCGGCGGCAACAGCGCGGCCAGCTGGCCTTCGGCGGCGATACGATCCAGGCGCGATTTCTGTTCCACCAGTTTCTGCACCGCGCCTTTCAGCACCACGTTGTCGGGCAAGGCAATCTGCGGCAGCCGATGGCGGGGCGGGGCCAGGTCGAGGGTGTCTTCGCCGGTGCCAGCGTCATCCAGCAGGGATTCCTGCGGCGGCAGGCTCACACCCTCGGGCGCCACGGCGTCGGCCAGGTCGCTGGCAGGTTCGGGCAGGCGTTCGGCGTGGTCGCTGTGCATGGGCGCTCCGGAAGGTAGAGAGTCGACGTTCCTGTCGACTGACGTCCTTGCCGTTAGCGGCCGTAGAGGCGTGATCTGTAGATCGGCGCCGCGCGTGGTGGATCGGAGAAGCCGCCGGGCACGGCCCGGCGCTACCGTGCCGTTGGCGATGCCCATTGCTTGAGGAAGGCCATCACGCGCGCGACCGGGTAGGCATTGCCTTTGCGCAGCACGTCGACAGGCTGCGGCGCCAGCAGGGTACCGTCGGCATCCAGCACCAGCAGGTGAGGGTGTTCGCCCTGTATCTGCGGGAACTGGCGGAGGAAGTCCGCGTTGGCGTTCTCGGCACTGTCGTTGACCTTCATCCACACATAGTGGGCATCGCGGAAGCGGCGCAGGTCGCCGTTGCCTTCCACGGTTTCATCCAGCAGATGGCAGGGCTCGCAGGCCGTATTGCCCACTTCCAGGATGATCCGCTTGTTGCCCCGCTGGGCTTCGACCTTGGCACTTTCCAGGTCGGCGGCAGGGTTGCGGGCCGGGTCGAACTGCGCGCCCAGCCCCGCGATGGCGGCGATGTCGGCCGCCGCCGGGGTGTTGCCCGAGGCCACCGGTTCGCTGGGGTCAGCGACCGGTGGCTCGGTGGGACGGGTATCAAGGGGCTGCGTGGGCGCGGGGGCCGCGGGAGGTTGAGGCTGCGAACAGGCGCCGATCAGCGCCGCACACACCACTGCCACCACTGCACCACCGAACGCTGTACGCATGCCCACTACCCTCTCATTACTTCACGCCGTGCATCAGCTTGTTGATCAGCGGGGCGACCAGGAACAGCACCACACCCGAACCGATCAAGGCCCAGAACCCGAAGGTATACCCCTTCAGTGCCGATTCGATCGTCATGCCGCCTTCACCACTGACGGCACCGGCGAAGATGCCCGACAGGTTGTTGCCGATGCCGGTGGACAGGAACCAGCCGCCCATGCCGAAGCCGACCAGGCGCACCGGGGCCAGCTTGGTCACCATCGACAGGCCGATCGGCGACAGGCACAGCTCACCGACGGACTGGATGACGTAGACCATGAACAGGGTCCAGAACGGGATCTTGCCGTCCACCACCATGGTCGACAGTGCGAACATCAGCAGCGCGAACGCGGCGCCGTTGAACAGCAGGCCGAGGCCGAACTTGCGCGGGATGGACGGATTGGCGCGGCCCAGGGCCACCCAGATCCAGGCGATGATCGGCGCCAGGGTGATGATGGCCACCGAGTTGACCGACTGGAACCAGGCGGTCGGGAAGGTCCACTCACCCATCTGGCGGTTGACGATGTTCTCGGCCAGGAAGGTGAAGGAACTGCCGGCCTGTTCGAAGAACATCCAGAACATCACGTTGAAGGCGAAGATGATCAGCATGGCGATCACGCGGTCGCGCTGCACCTTGCCCTCGCGGATGCCTTCCACCAGCAGCAGCACGGCCAGCGCGGCGAACATCACGCCGAGGATCCAGGCCAGTGCGGTGGCGCCGGTGGCCAGCAGGAAGTAGGCCACCGGAATGGCGAACAGCGAGCCCACCAGCACCATGACGACGCGGCCGAAGCCTTCGGCACCGGCCGGCGGCGCACCGATGCCCTTCAGGCCGGCGCGACCGATGTAGAACCACACCAGGCTGACCAGCATGCCCACGCCGGAGGCGATGAACACCACCTTGTAGGACGGCATTTCCGAGGTGCCGAAGACCTTGCGGGCCAGGTACTCGGTCAGCACCGGGGCGATCATCGCGCCGATGTTGATGCCCATGTAGAAGATGGTGAAGCCCGAGTCGCGGCGCTCATCCTTCAGGCCGTACAGCTTGCCGACCATGGTGGAGATGTTCGGCTTGAACATGCCGTTGCCGACGATGATCGTAGCCAGGCCGAGCTTGAAGATGTGCTCCTGCGGCAACGCGATCATGAACAGGCCGGCGGCCATGATGACCGCGCCGGTCAGGATGGACCGCTGGTAACCCAGCACCCGGTCGGCCACATAGCCACCGAAGATCGCTGCGGCGTACACCAGCGCCAGATAGGCGCCGTAGATGCGACTGGCGTCGCCTTCACCGGCGGCGTTGCCGTCGCGGAACTGGGCGACGATGTACAGCACCAAGGCCCAGCGGATGCCATAGAACGCAAAGCGTTCCCAGAACTCGGTCATGAACAGCATCCACAACGGACGCGGGTGGCCCATCATGGTCTTGAAGTCCGGCACAGCCGGCTCTGGGGTGTTCGCAGTGGCGTTTACGCTCATGCGGAATTCCTGGTTCGGTGGATGGGTGGCACGTCCGGTGTGCGCTGAAGCAACGCGCGAGGATCACCGACTTTCGGCGTTCACGTCAAATACACGCCGTTTGAGGCAGGTGGCGGCCTGCTCGCTGAACTTGCATCTGAAACAATCAAACCGGGGCCGGCGGCCAAGCTGAATTGGGGAGTCAGGCCGGGTCGGCCGGGGGTGCGACCTGCAGGCTGGTGCGCACCTGGAACAGTTCGGGGAAGAAGGTCAGTTCCAGTGCCTTGGCCAGGAAGCCGACGCCGGAAGAGCCGCCGGTGCCGCGCTTGAAGCCGATCACCCGCATCACGGTGCGCATGTGGCGGAATCGCCACAGCTGGAAGGCGGTTTCCAGATCCACCAGGTCCTCGCACAGCGAGTATTCACGCCAGTAGCGGTCGGTATCCTGGTAGATGCGTTCGAACACCGGCTGCAGCGCATCGTCGGACACATGCGGCTGGGTCCAGTCGTGCGCGTCATACACCGCCGGGACGGCGTGGCCGAAGCGGGCCAGGTACTTCAGGAACTCCTCGTACAGGCTCGGCGCTTCCAGCACGGTGCGCAGCTGCGCCTGCCCGGCCGTGTCGTGCTCGAACACCTGCAGCATCTGCGCGTTCTTGTTGCCCAGCAGGAACTCGATGTAGCGGTACTGCAGCGACTGGAAGCCCGAGGACGGGCCGAGCACGTCGCGGAAGCCCATGTACTCGGACGGGGTGAGCGTTTCCAGCACCGACCACTGTTCGGTCAGCTGGCGCAGCACCTGCTTGCTGCGCGCCAGCACCTTGCGGCACTGCCAGACCTCGTCGCGCTGCAGGAAGCCGATGGCCGCGCCCAGTTCGTGACCCAGCAGCTTCAGCCACAGCTCGGAGGTCTGGTGCTGGATGATGAAGAGCATCTCGTCGTGGTGCGGCGGGTTGGACAGCGGCTGCTGCGCGCTGAGCAGCTGGTCCAGCCGCAGGTAGCCGCCGTAGGTCAGCCGCCCCTGCAGATCGGTGTGGATGCCGGCTTCGAGATCGCGTTGGTTGTTGTCGACGGACATGGGCGGGACCAGATCGGGGGCGGCAAGGGTAGCGCGTTGCCGCCATGCTGGCAGCCGCGAGCACCGTACCGGGCCGTGCGGTCGGGCTGTGGATCGCGCCTGCGGGCCCCGCTTGCGCGTGGAACCGTTTGCCCCGTTCTACTGGCGCTCAGCCCCGGACGGCCTGTGATGCTTTGCAGCAATGGCTGAATACGTTGAAGTTATTGGCATCGTGCGCCAGGAAGGGCGTACAAAGGGGAGCATTCGTGCTGCGCCGCAGGACGGCTTTCCCGTACGCATTCCTTAACATGGCGATTCATATCATTTGTAACTTCTCTGTCGAAGGTGCAGTACGCAATGACGGTTGCCGCTGAGTTCAAGATCGAATACCTGCAGTATCTGGACACGGACGGCACGCTCGTCCGCAATGATCTGCCCGAAGCCCTGCGCGATCCGCGCGCACTGCTGCCGATGTTCAAGCAGATGCTGTTCGTGCGCGTGTTCGACGGCAAGTCGATCGCGCTGCAGCGCACCGGCAAGCTGGGCACCTATGCCGCCTGCCTGGGTCACGAAGCCGCGCACGTGGGCATCGGCGCGTCGATGCAGAAGGACGATGTGTTCGCACCGTCCTACCGCGAGTACGGCGCCATGTTCATGCGTGGCGTGCGCCCGCACGACGTGCTGATGTACTGGGGCGGCGACGAGCGCGGCAACGACTACGGCGGCAACGCCGCCAAGGACTTCCCGTTCTGCGTGCCGATTTCCACCCAGTGCCTGCATGCGGCCGGCGCAGCGCTGAAGTTCAAGCTCAACAAGGAACAGCAGATCGCCGTGGCCGTGTGTGGCGACGGTGGCAGTTCCAAGACCGATTTCTACGCGGCACTGAACTCGGCCGGCGCCTACAAGCTGCCGCTGATCCTGTGCATCGTCAACAACGGCTGGGCCATCTCGGTTCCGCGTTCGGCCCAGACCGGTGCCGAGACGCTGGCACAGAAGGGCCTGGCCGGCGGCCTGCACTGCCTGCAGGTGGACGGCAACGACCTGATCGCGGTGATGGCGGCCATGCTGCAGGCACGCGAGCGCGCGCTGGCTGGCGATGGCGGCACCGTGCTGGAACTGATGACCTACCGCCTGTCCGACCACACCACCGCCGATGACGCCCGCCGCTACCGCGACGACGCCGAAGTGAAGGACGCCTGGCTGCGCGAGCCGATGCTGCGCCTGCGCAAGTACCTGACCAATGCCGGTGTGTGGAGCGAGGAAGAGGAAGCGGCGTGGACTGCCGAGTGCGGCAAGCGCGTGGACGAGGAAGTGAACCTCTACCTCAACACGCCGGTGCAGCCGGTCGAGGCGATGTTCGATTTCCTCTATGCCGATCCGCCGCAGGACCTGCTGGCCCAGCGCGCCCAGGCGATTGCCCTGGAGCAGCGCAATGGATGAGATCAAGAACGGCGCGCCCAGCGCGCACACCAACGCCGCCGACAGCGCCGCCGTCGCGCGCGGAGAACAGATCATGACCGACACCCCGATCACCCTCATCGAAGCCATCACCCAGGCGCTGGCCTGGGAGCTGGAGCACGACCCGTCGGTGCTGGTGCTGGGCGAGGACGTCGGCGTCAACGGTGGCGTGTTCCGCGCTACCGCCGGCCTGCAGCAGCGCTTCGGCGATGACCGCATCCTCGACACGCCGCTGGATGAAACCACCATCGCCGGCCTGACGATCGGCCTTGCCGCACAGGGCATGAAGCCGGTGGCCGAAGCCCAGTTCGATGGCTTCATGTACCCGATGGTGGACCACATCATCTGCCACGCTGCACGCCTGCGTTACCGCACGCGTGGCCGCCTGCACTGCCCGATGGTGCTGCGCGTGCCGTGGGGCGGCGGCATCCGTGCGCCGGAACACCACAGCGAAGCCAACGAGGCGATCTTCACCAACGTGCCGGGCCTGCGCGTGGTGCTGCCGTCCTCGCCGCAGCGTGCCTACGGCCTGCTGCTGGCCGCGATCCGCGAACCGGATCCGGTGATCTACATGGAACCCAAGCGCATCTACCGCCAGTACAAGGAAGTGGTCGTCAACGACGGCGAAGCCTTGCCGCTGGATGTCTGCTTCGTGCTGCGCGACGGCACCGACGTGACCCTGGTGACCTGGGGCGCACAGGTGAAGGAAGCGCTGGAAGCGGCCGACAAGCTGGCCGGTGAAGGCATCAGTGCCGAAGTCATCGACGTGGCCACGCTGCGTCCGCTGGACTTCGCCACCATCGCCGAATCGGTGGCCAAGACCGGCCGCTGCGTGATCGTGCAGGAGGCTCCCAAGACCGCGGGCTTCGGCGCGGAAATCGCTGCCCGCCTGGCCGAGGAATCGATCTACGACCTGCTGGCCCCGGTCGAGCGTGTCACCGGCTACGACACCCACATTCCGCTGTTCCGCCTGGAAATGAAGTACCTGCCCAGCGTTGAGCGGATCGTGGCGGCGGCCAAGCGCGCGGTGGCGGCAGGCTGACATGCGGGCCCGCCTTCTCGGGGCTTACCGCAGCCAGTATCCCAATCCGCTCCGGTTCCGCACCGGCCAGATCGTCGAAGTGGGTGTACGTGACGAGGAATGGCCGGCGTTTGCCTGGGTACGCACCAGCGATGGGCGTGCCGGCTGGGCACCGGTAGCGTGGTTGCAGCTGTTGGACGATGGCCGCGCAGAAGCCCTGCGCGATTATGACGCCCGCGAGCTGGATGTGGAGAACGGCGAGATGGTCAAGCTTCATCACGAACACGGTGGGTGGTGGTGGTCCGAGCGCGCCAATGGCGCGACGGGTTGGCTGCCGGCCCGCGAACTGGAACTGCTGGAAGAGAACTGCAAATGAGCCAGACCAAGAACTTCAACCTGCCCGACCTGGGCGAAGGCCTGCCCGACGCAACCATCGTTGAATGGTTCGTCAAGGAAGGCGATGTGATCATGCTGGACGCCCCGCTGGTGTCGATGGAAACCGCCAAGGCCGTCGTCGAAGTGCCCTCCCCGTTCTCCGGGACGGTGCTGAAGCTCTCCGGCGCAGCCGGTGACATCATCCCCACCGGTTCGGTGCTGGCCAGCTTCGCGCTGGACCCGAACCTGCCGCAGCGTGCCGATGGCCAGGACACCGGCCATAGCCACGGCCATGCCGCACCGGCGGCTGCGCCGAGCCCGCCGCCGCTGCCGGCCGCAGCGGTCGCTGCCGAAGAAACCAAGCCTGCTGCCGCCGAGCGCGATGACGCCGGCACCGTGGTGGGCGCGATGCAGAGCTCCAATGCCGTGCACGCCGAACAGGCGCTGGCCGTTGGTGGCGTCAAGGCCGTGCCGGCGGTACGCGCCACCGCGCGCAAGCTGGGCGTCGATCTGAGCCGCGTGCGTGCCACCGGCACCGACGGCGCAGTGACCATGGCCGACGTCAAGCAGGCCGCTGCCGATGGCAGTGCGAAGATCGGTGCGGCTCCGGCTGCGGCCGCGGTTGCTGCACCGGCTCCGGCACAGGTGGCCGCACCGGCTGCGGTGCAGAGCGACGCGCGTACTCCGCTGTCCGCCGCTGGCAAGCCGATGCGTACCCAGCCGCCGGGCGTGGTCGCCAAGGGCCAGCCGGAACCGCTGAAGGGCGTGCGCCGCAACATGGCCCGCGTGATGGCCGATGCACACAGCAAGGTGGTTCCGACCACGCTGAACGACGACGCCGACATCCACGCCTGGCTGCCGGGCAACGACGTCACCGCGCGCCTGGTGCGCTCGATCGTGGTGGCCGCGCAGAAGGTGCCGGCGATGAACGCCTGGTTCGACGGCGAAGCACTGACCCGCACCCTGCACGCGCAGGTGGACATCGGCATCGCCGTGGACACCGACGACGGCCTGTTCGTGCCGGCACTGCGCAATGCCGACATGCTCGATGCACGCGGCATCCGCGAAGGCGTCAACCGCCTGCGCGAGCAGGTGGAATCGCGTTCGATCGCCGCCTCGGAACTGAGTGGCTACACCATCTCGCTGTCCAACTTCGGCATGTTCGCCGGCCGCTACGCGACCCCGGTCGTGGTGCCGCCGTGCGTGGCCATCGTCGGTGCCGGCCGCGCCCGCCACCAGATGACCCCGGTGATGGGCGGCGTGGAAGCGCACAAGGTGATCCCGCTGTCGGTCACCTTCGACCACCGTGCGGCCACCGGCGGCGAAGCGGCCCGCTTCCTGCGCGCGATGATGGACGACCTGGCGCTGGCCAGCTGATCGCCCACCTGATCGGTGGGTGCCAACCGTTGGTTGGCACACATTGGAAGAAAATGCCGGGCACTGCCCGGCGTTTTTGTGTCTGCTCCACTGTAGAACCGAGCCATGCCCGGCTGCTTTCCAGTAGATCCACGCCATGCGTGGATGAAGGCATGAAGCAAGCCGGGCTTGGGCTCGGCCATACAAAATGTCTGGATCAATCGCGCGCGACCAGACCCTCGGCACGGCTGTACACACGCAGGCGGTGGCCATCGGGATCAGCACCAACGAAGGTGTGGCCGAACTCCAGCGTCACTGGCGCCTGCTGGATCTGCACGCCGAGTGCGTGCCACGCATCGTGCATCTGCTGCACGGTCTCGGGGTTGGCGACCACCATCGCCAGCTCGGCGGCGCCGGCCTGCGCGGACACCGGCGGCTGCACGTCATCGCGCTGCCACAGGCCGAGTGCGGCGCCGTCGCCAAGCAGGAACAGGGCGAAGCCGGGCGACTGCTCGACCGGCGGCTTGCCGAGAATGCCGCTGTAGAAGGCGGCGCTGGCGGCGACGTCGCGTACGTATTGCAGCAGGGTGCTGGGCGTGAACATGGGCAAGCTCCGTTGTTGGGAGCGTTCATGGTGGTACGGCCCTGCTGACAGATTCTGTCAGTAGCGTCGAGCTTGCTCGACTGCTGTTGCCCCTGCCTTGGTAGAAGTCGAGCTTGCTCGACTGCTGTTGCCCCTGCCTTGGTAGAGGTCGAGCTTGCTCGACTGCTGTTCGCGAAGATCAAAGGCGGTCGAGCAAGCTCGCCCCCTACCAGAAGCAGAGAGCAAAGGCCGCCAACCCATCCCATCAGGAGCCGGATGCGAAGCGCGGAAGCAGGCGAGCAAATTCGGCGCTACGAACGGTCCAGCCAGTCCGGTGCGATGCCCTGCGCCTTCTGCCAGCGCCGCAACAGAGTGGCACGCGGCACCAGGTAGCGATCCTCCAGCGCGCGCACCTGGCGGATGCGGTCCAGCCGGAAATGGCGGAAGTCCTCGCGGCTCTCGCACCATGCTGCCAGCATCGGCACTTCATCGAAGTAGCCCAGCGCGAACGGCCAGACGATGCGTTCGCTGCGTTGGCCCTGCGCATCCTCGTAGCCGAAGCGCAAGCGCCGCTGTGCACTGACCGCTTCACGCACGGCCTGCAGTCGCGCGGCCGGCACCTTGGCCGCCGCACGCGAAGGACCCACGCGTAGGCCGCTGTCACGCAAAGCCTCGCGGCGCGCGGCAGGCAACACGTGCGCGATGCGCGCCAGCGCATCACGCGCCGCCTCGGCCAGTGCCGGTTCGGTGCGCGCCGCCACCCAGCGCAGGCCCAACACCAGCGCATCGATCTCGGCCGCTGGCAGGTTCATCGGCGGCAAGGTGTCGCCCGGCACCAGCAGATAGCCGACACCGGCCTCGCCGCGCAGATCAGCACCCTGCTCGCGCAGGGTCTCGATATCGCGGTACAGCGTGCGCAGGCTGATGCCCAGTTCCACGGCCAGCGCCTGTCCGGCCACCGGCCGGCGGTGGCGGCGCAGCATCTGCAGCAACTGATTCAGGCGCAACGCGCGCGACATCAGCCGACCAGATCGCGCGACGGCACCACGTGCTCGCCCGGCTGCGCCGCCAGCGCCGCCTCCACCAGCGCGCGGGCAATCACCGGTGCTGGATTGATCCGCCACCCGCGCGGCAGCACCGGCCCCAGTGCGCCCAGCACCGTCAGTGCGAAGTGCTCGCCACGGCGGACCTGCTGGCGTTCACCACCGATCAGTCCCGGACGCACCAGCGTCAACGACGCGAAACCCAGTGCACGCAGATCGCGTTCCAGTTCGCCCTTCACCCGGCTGTAGTAGATCGACGACCGGGGGTTGGCTCCCGCAGCGGAGTTCAGCGCGTAGGCCTGCGCACCCTGTGCCTGCGCCAGGCGCGCGAAGGCCAGCGGGTAGTCGTGGTCGATGCGGTGGAAGGCCTCGCGGCTGCCGGCCTGGGCGATGGTGCTGCCCAAGGCACAGACCACGGCGTCCACCGCTGCCCATTCCGGCCGGGTGGGCAGCGCATCGAAGGCCAGCACCGGGTTGTCGAGCCTGGCGTGCTGCACGGCCAGCGCACGGCGGCTGGGCGCGACCACCGCGCTGCAGCGCGGGTCGTCCAGCAGCATCGACAGCGCCTGTCCGCCCACCAGGCCGGTTGCCCCCAGCAACATCACGCGCATCACCACCTCCACTCCGGCATTCTGTCGCCCATCCTAGCGTTCAAGCCGCCGGCCGTTGCGCCGATATGCTGTGACCAGCCCCCTGCCAGCCCAGGATTCGTTCCATGACGGACCAGCCCGACCCTCGCCCCACCGCCCCCGGTACCGCCCTCGGGCCACTGGCACGCGTGCGCGCCGTGGTTGACGACGGGCACGGCGACCGGGTGGTGCTGCAGGGCGGCGGCGGCGTGGCGCTGCAGCAGCTGTTCGCGGGCGCCGATGCACCGGAGCCGCTGCTGGCCGCATTCGCCAATGGCATGGCCACCCTGCCCGGCGAGCTGGGCGACATGGGCGACCGCCTGCAGTCGGCGCAGGCCAGCGCCGACTGGCCGCGCTATGGCCGGGCCATGCGGCAATTGATCGACAAGTACATCCGCACCATCGAGCAGCACTCGCCCGACGGGCAGCCCGACAGCCTGCGCCTGTCCGAGCAGCTGCGGTTGCTGCTGGGCGGCGCGGTGGTCGCCCTGCTGCAGCACGACCCCGACCTGCGCGAACAGGCACAGGCGCTGGCCGGACGCTTGCGCCAATGGCAGCCCGGTGCCGCGCTGGAACCGATCGAACAGGGCGTGCGCGAGCTCGGCCACCAGATTGGCGTGCGTGCGGAAAGCTGGCAGGAACAGCAGGCGCTGCTGCTGGAGCTATTCGCGCTGCTGCTGGAAAACGTGAGTGAACTGCTGGACGACCGCAGTTGGCTGCAGGGCCAGATTGCGGCCGTGCGCCAGTTGCTGGCCGGGCCGCTGGAGGCCGAATCGGTCGAGCGCACCCGTGCCGAGCTGCGCGAGGTGATCTACAAGCAGGGCCTGCTGCGGCAAGGCATCGATGATTCAAAGGCTGCCATGCGCGGCTTGATGGGCGAGTTCATCGAACGCATGGACGGCATGGCAGCCAGCACCGGCGAGTACCACGACCGCATCGGCAGCTACGCGCTGCAGCTGCGCGAAGCACGCAGCATCGCCGACCTCAACCATCTGCTGCAGGAAGTGATGCAGGACACCGGCAAGGTGCAGCAGCAGGCCGCGCAGGCGCGCGATCACCTGGCCAGCGCGCGGCAGGAAGTGGAACGCGCCGAACAGCGCATCAACCAGCTGGAACAGGATCTGCGCGCGGCCGGCGACCTGGCCCGCATCGACCCGCTGACACAGGCACTGAACCGCCGTGGCCTGGACGAACTGCTGCAGCGTGAACTGGCCCGCGCCGCACGCCACAACGCGCCACTGGGCGTGGCGATGATTGATCTGGATGATTTCCATCAGACCAACGACACCCATGGCCATGCCGGTGGCGATGCGCTGCTGCAGCACCTGGTAGCGGTGTGCAAGCTGCTGCTGCGTGCCACCGATGGCATCGCTCGGCTGGGCGGGGACGAATTCGTGCTGGTGCTGCCGGAAACCCCGGGCGCGGACAGCATGGCCACCGTGCAGCGCCTGCAACGTTCGTTGGCGCACCGCGTACTGACCGTGCAGGACCGGCGCGTGCCGGTTCATTTCAGCGCTGGCCTGGCGCAATGGCAGCCCGGTGATGATGCCGAAGCCCTGCTGCGCCGCGCCGACGATGCGCTGTATGTGGCCAAGCGCGAAGGCAAGAACCGGGTGCACGCGGGCTGAGGCGGTCCGCCGGGCATGGCCCGGCGCTACCCTCGCCTGGCACGCGCGGGAAACAAAGCGCCGACCAAGGTCGACCTCTACCGGTCAAAGGCCGCCGTTTACTTCCCGCGCAGCTTCTGTACGCCGGTCACCACCGCCAGCACGATCGCACCGGCGATGATGCCGACCACCATGTTGCCCAGCGCGCTCACCAGCCAGCCCCATTGGCCTTCGCCCCCCATCGCCTGCACCGCGTGATGCAGCGCCGGCACGTTGTGCACCAGGATGCCGCCGCCGACCAGGAACATCGCGGCCGTGCCCGCCACCGACAGGAACTTCATCAACCACGGCGCCGATACCAGCAGCCCGCGGCCGATCGCGGCCAGCGCAGCGCCCTTGCGCGACAGGTACAGGCCCAGATCGTCCAGCTTGACGATGCCCGCCACCAGGCCGTAGACGAAGACCGTCATCGCCAGCGCGATCACCACCAGCGTGGTGATCTGGTTGGTGAACGACGCCGTTGCCACCACGCCCAGCGACAGCACGATGATCTCGGCCGAGAGGATGAAGTCGGTACGGATCGCACCTTTCACCTTGTCCTTTTCCCAGGCGACCATGTCCACCTGCTCGTTGGCCAGCGCCTGGCGACGCTCGGCCTGGTGCTGGGCGTCCTCGTCAGGCGAATGCAGGAAACGGTGGGCCAGCTTCTCCACGCCTTCAAAGCACAGGAAGGCACCACCGATCATCATCAGCGGCACGATCAGCGGCACGTTCCAGCCGCGGCTGTGCATCCACGCCTCCAGCGCACTGATGGCCAGCGCGGCAGGCACCAGGATCACCTTGTTGACCAGCGAGCCCTTCGCAACGGCCCACACCACCGGCAATTCCCGGTTGGCGCTGACGCCGGTCACCTGCTGCGCATTCAGTGCCAGGTCGTCGCCCAGCACGCCAGCGGTCTTCTTGGCGGCGACCTTGGTCAGCACTGACACGTCGTCCAGCAGTGAGGCGATATCGTCGAGCAGGGCAAACAGGCTGGCACCGGCCATGGGGAATCCAGGAAAGGGAATGAGCGGATTCTGACCGATCCGGCGCCCGCTGCGTAGCGGGTTCACCGTGTGCCTACCCGGGCATGGCGACACTGGCCGGGTATCCGATCCGCCGGGCATGGCCCGGTGCCAGCCATGTGGCCCGTCGGGCCTACAGGAGTGTCGCTTGAGCTGTCCGCCCACCGTTCCAGGCAATCCCCCGCTGGTCAAAGGCATGAACCGGCGCAGCCAGATCCTTCGCCTGCTGATGCGCTATCGCCACTCCGGCGTGTTTTCCGGCATGAACCTGGATGCTGCCGGCAGCCATGGCGACGTGCCCGCCGATGGCAATCCGGAGCAGTTCGTCACCGATCTGGAGGCCCTGGGACCGACCTTCGTCAAACTCGGGCAGATGTTGTCCACACGCCCCGACATGGTGCCGGTGGAGTTCGCCACCGCACTGGAGCGCATGCAGGAAAAGGTCGCGCCGATCCCCGTGGAGCGCATCCATGCCATTGTCGAACAGGAACTGGGCGCACCGGTGAACAAACTGTTCGCCGCATTCGACGCGCAACCGCTGGGCTGCGCCTCCATCGCACAGGTACATCGGGCAGTGCTGCACGACGGCCGCGAAGTGGCGGTAAAGGTACAGAAGCCCGAGGTGGCCGCGCAGCTGCGTTCGGATCTGGAAGTGCTGCGCAGCTTTGCGCTGGCGGCCGACCACCTGACCCAGGTTGGCCGGCGCGTGCGCCTGCGCGACTGGCTCAACGAGTTCGCCAAGACCCTGATGCAGGAGCTGGACTACCACGCCGAAGCGGAAAACCTGGCCCGTTTCGGCCGCCACCTCAAGCCCTTCCGCCGCCTGTGGATTCCACAGCCGCTGTGGGACTACAGCAGCCATCGGGTGCTGACCATGGAACTGGCCAGCGGCGTGCGGGTGGATGCGATTCCCGATGTGCGCCGTACCGAACAGGCGATGGACCCATTGGCGGCCGCGCTGATCCGGGGCTATCTGGACCAGATTTTCGTGCATGGCGAAATCCATGCCGATCCACACCCGGGCAACCTGCGGGTGATGCCCGACGGGCGACTGGCGATCTTCGACCTGGGCATGGTCGCGCACATGCCGCCACGGCTGCGCGAGCGGCTGTTGAAGATCCTGTTCGCGGCGGTCGATGGCCGCGGCGAGGAAGTGGCCGATGACCTGATCAGCATCAGCACACGGCTGGAGGCCTTCGAAGAAGAACGCTACCTGCGCGAGACCGGCCAGCTGATTGCCCGCTATGCGGCCAGCGCCAACTTTTCCGAAGGCCGCGTGGTGCTGGACATGGTGCGCATCGCCACCTCCAGCGGGCTGCGGACACCGCCCGAACTGAGCCTGCTGGGCAAGGCCCTGCTCAACCTTGAGACCGTATGCAGGCTGCTGGCACCGGACCTGGACACCCGCCGCATCGTCGAGCGCCAGCTGCAGCATGTGATGCGCGCGCGCCTGAAGAAATCGCTGTCAGCAGCAAACCTGGCCAGCGAGGCGATGGAAGTGCAGCAGCTGCTGCGCGATGGGCCACGCAAGCTGTCGGACATCATGGCGCTGCTGGCCGAGAACCGCCTGCAGATGAAGGTGACCGGGCTGGAAGAATCGCGCCTGATGGAAAACCTGCAGAAGATCGCCAACCGCGTGGCCGCCGGCATCATCAGCGCGGCGCTGATCATGGCTGCGGCATTGATGATGAAGATCGATACCGGCTGGCATGTGTTCGGCTATCCGGCCATCGCGCTGGTACTGCTGTTGATCGGCGTGGTGCTGGGCCTTGGCATCGTGACCAGTGCGTTGTTGTTTGATCGGCGTGCGCGTGCGCGCGAGGAACGTGGTCACCGGTAGTGCCGGTCGGAAATGCATCCGTGCATGATGCGGATCTACTGTATTCATGCAGTTTTTAATGCAATCCAGCGGGAGTTTTCACGCTGGATTTACCAGCGCGACGTGATATCACGCGCGTGATTCGAACAAACATTTCAGTCAGGTTCGTGCATGCACTATCGGGTCATCGGCCTGTCATGCATGTGTGCTTGCGGCAGCGTCGGTCGGATGGACACGCGTCGGTACGACGTCCATCACCACCACCCTTCACTGCCGAAGCTGCCTATGCTCTGGATTCTGCTGCTGTCGCTGTTGCTGCTGTCCTGGTTGTTCCTCGCGTCCGCAAAGTGGGTGTGGTGGAAGGCCAGCCTGTTCTCGATCCTGCTGCTGGGTCTGAGCACCTGGTGGTTGATCGACAAGCTTTCAGGCGATGGCCTCAACGCCGCCACCCTGTATCACCTGGGGGCGGACATGGAAGGCGCGGGCGTGTCCGACTTCAAGGGCTATATCGCCGGCTACATCGTGCTGCTGGTGGTCTCGCTGCTGCCACTGTTCGCCACGCGGGTGCAGCGCTGGCGCCGCCCGCGTGCTGGCGGTGCATGGTTCGCCGGTTTCGCTGCCGTGTGGGTGGCAACCATCCTGATCAGCCCGCTGGCCCGCGATGGTCAGCGCCTGTACCAGCAGCTGCGCCCGGTTGATTTTGCCCGCATCGCACCGGAATACCAGGTGCCGACGCAGGCCCTGCAGCGTCCCCGCAATGTGGTGTGGATCTATGGCGAAAGCCTGGAGCGCACCTATCTGGATGAAACGGTATTTCCGGGCCTGATGCCCAACCTCAATCGCTTGGCCGGGCAGTCGCTGGACGTACGCGGACTGGCCTCGGCCGAAGGCAGTGGCTGGACCATCGCCGGCCTGGTGTCGTCGATGTGCGGCGTGCCGCTGACCACCTCGCAGGGTGATGAGAACAGCATGGACCGGATGGGCAGCTTCCTGCCCAAGGCCGTGTGCCTGGGCGATTACCTGAAGCAGCAGGGCTACACCAACCATTACCTGGGCGGCGCCAACGGCCAGTTCGCCGGCAAGGGCCAGTTCCTGGCAAGCCACGGTTTTGATGAAGTGCACGACCTGGCGTGGTTCAAGCAGCAGAAGAAGATCGGTCGCATTCACTACTCCGCATGGGGCGTGCACGACGATGTGCTGCTGGATACCGCCTACCAGCGCTTCGAGCAGCTCTCGCGCGCCGGCGCGCCCTTCATGCTGACCACCCTGACGATGGACACGCACCATCCGGCCGGGCACCTGCCGGTGTCGTGCAAGGGCGAGCGCTACCAGAGCCAGTACGGCAACATCGGCCTGCTCAATGCACTCAAGTGCAGCGACCGCCTGATCTCGCAGCTGGTCGAGCGCATCCAGGCCAGCCCGTACGGCAAGGACACGCTGATCGTGATCGCATCCGATCACCTGGCCATGCCCAATGATCTCAGCCACATCCTGGCCAAGCAGAAGCGCGAGAACCTGCTGCTGTTCCTCGGCGATGGCGTGGCCCCGCGCCAGCTGGCCGCAGAGGACGGTTCGACCCTGGATTCCGGCGCGACCCTGCTCAGCCTGCTGGACCCGGCCCTGCAGACGATGGGCTTCGGGCGCTCGCTGCTGGACCCGCAGCGTGCCCCCAGCGCCAGCGTTGCCGCACACCGCGAGGGTGGCCGCGACTATCCGCAGTACCTGGCCTTTGCACGCTCGCTGTGGCTGGGCGAGCCGACCCGACAGTTGAAGATCGACGGCGATGACCAGGTGGTGGTCGGCCTGCAGCACGTGCAGCCGCCGGTGCTGCTGGAGTACGACAAGGATTGGGACCTGAAGTCGGTGTACCTGGAAAACACCTCGCGCCAGTTCGACGACGCCGATCCGGACAACACGCTGGCCTATGTTGATCGCTGCACGGCGTTCGAAGATGGTTCGGCCGATGGTGACTGGTGTGCGCTGCTGGTCAACCGGGACAACGGCATCAAGCTGTTCCGCGACGGGCAGCTGCGCAGCGGCATCGATGTGGATGCACCGTTGGACACCCAGCCCGGCCCCCGCCCGAGCGTGCGCCAGGCGCACATGATCACCCAGAAGGGTCGCCGCACCCGCGCCGGCCAGTACATGCTGCAGCTGGCCACCAGCACCCGCCCGGACCGTGGTTTCTGGATCGAAGCGGTTTCCTCGCAGCGAAAAGTGGTGCTGGCCCAGCAGTGGGTGCAGCCCGATGCCGACGGCAGGATCAACGTGTCCTTCGGCCTGGACCACGCGGTGGACGATCTGGAGATCCGCGCGTGGTTGAACCATGCCGAGACGCTGGCGGTGGATACGTTTGCGCTGGTGCCCTCGCGCGGGCGACCGCGGGGGTAAGGTTGTTTCGGCAGGGCTGCGCCCTGCACCTGCAGAGGCAACAGCCGAAGCACAAGCAACAGCAACAGCAACAGCAACAGCAACGGCAACAGCAACAGCAACGGCGGGCATTCCGCGGTTTGGCGGGACGGTGTCGGAGTGCGGGGACGCCGCAAGTACATCCCTGTAGGCTTGGCAGCCGCTTGCTCGCGTGCGCGTTCCTGCGCACACGGCAAGACCGGGGTTGGGCGTCCTGCCCAACCCGCCCGAGGCATGCCTCGGGCCCATGCGGCTGA